>NZ_JBHWIE010000077.1:0-28284 GCF_042732085.1 Actinosynnema sp. NPDC059797 | reverse complement strand
CGACACGGTGGTCTTGGGCGTACGACTCGCGCGTTCCGAACGTACGACTCGCGGTGTCGGAGTGGAGGACTCGCGGTGTCGGAGTGGAGGACACGCGCGGGGTGGGTGGGGTGGGTGGGGTTAGGGGAGAGGGGGGCGGGAGGCGGCTATTTTCAGCCACTTGATCAAGAGGGTGACCACTGCCAGGACGGCCAGGATCAGGCCGAAGCCCGGGCCCGGGCCCGGGTGGTGGCCGGTGGTGGTCTGGGTGGTCCAGATGGAGAGGACGCCCGCCACGCTCGCGGCGAACGAGGTCAGGGCGCACACCCAGGCCAGGGTCCAGCGGCGGGCGACCAGGGTGACGGCCGGCAGGAGGACGCCGGTGGTGACCGCCGCCCAGGAGAAGATCTTCGGGAGGGCCTGGGCGTCCGCGAAGAGGACCGAGAAGCCCTGGCGGCCGTCGGTCCAGGGGAGGACCAGGGAGACCAGGATCGCCAGGGCGGCGATGGCGATGGTCAGGGCGCCCGCGCCCGGGTCGAAGCGCTTGGCGGCGGTGCGGCCCACGTCGTCGATCTCGGCGCGCAGGTCGGCGAGGTCGTCGTGCTCGTTGCTCACGGGGTCGCACACCCGCCCACGGCCGCCGGGAGGGGCGCGGGCTTGCCGAAGGACGGCAGGCCCAGGGTCACGCCGGGGGTCTTCGGCTTCAGGCCCGCCTCGGAGCGGTCGCCCGCCTTGGTGCGCCGGTGGGACAGGAGCGGGCCGTCGGCGATCAGGTTGTGCGGTGCGCCGTAGGTGACGACCGTCTCGACCACGTCGCCGGGGCGGACGCGGGCGTCGCCCGGGGTGAAGTGGACCAGGCGGCCGTCGCGGGCGCGGCCGGTCATCCGGTTGGTCTCGGTGTCCTTGCGGCCCTCGCCGGCGGCGACCAGCAGCTCGACCCGCCGGCCGACCTGCTCGCGGTTCTCCTCGTGGGCGATCTCGTTGACCAGGGTCACCAGGCGGTCGTAGCGCTCCTGCACGACGTGCTTGGGGAGCTGGTCCGGCAGGTCGGCGGCCGGCGTGCCGGGGCGCTTGGAGTACTGGAACGTGAACGCGGAGGAGAAGCGGGCCCGCCGGACGACGTCCAAAGTGGCCTGGAAGTCCTCCTCGGTCTCACCGGGGAAGCCGACGATGATGTCGGTGGTGATGGCCGCGTCCGGCATGGCCTCGCGCACCTCGTCCAGGATGGACAGGTACTTCGCGGTCCGGTACGACCGGCGCATCTCCTTGAGCACGCGGTCCGAGCCCGACTGGAGCGGCATGTGCAGCTGGTGGCACACGGCGGGCGTCTCGGCCATCGCCGCGATCACGTCGGAGGTGAAGTCCTTCGGGTGCGGCGAGGTGAACCGGACCCTCTCCAGCCCCTCGACCGCGCCGGTGGCGCGCAGCAGCTTGCCGAACGCGTACCGGTCGCCGAACTCCACGCCGTAGGAGTTGACGTTCTGGCCGAGCAGGGTGACCTCCAGCACGCCCTCGTCGACCAGCGCCTGGACCTCCGCCAGCACCTCGCCGGGCCTGCGGTCGCGCTCCTTGCCGCGCAGCGACGGCACGATGCAGAAGGTGCACGTGTTGTTGCAGCCCACGGAGATCGACACCCAGCCCGAGTAGGCCGAGTCGCGGCGCGCGGGCAGCGTCGACGGGAAGGTCTCCAGCGCGTCGAGGATCTCGACCTGGGCCTCGCGGTTGTGGCGGGCGCGCTCCAGCAGGACCGGCAGCGAGCCGATGTTGTGCGTGCCGAACACCACGTCCACCCACGGCGCGCGCTTGACGATCTCGCCCTGGTCCTTCTGCGCCAGGCAGCCGCCGACCGCGATCTGCATGTCCGGGTTCGCGGACTTGGCGGGCGCGAGGTGGCCGAGCGTGCCGTACAGCTTGTTGTCGGCGTTCTCCCGGACCGCGCAGGTGTTGAAGACGACCACGTCCGGCGTGGCGTCGCCCTCGGCGGGTGCGTAACCCGCGTCCTCCAGCAGGCCGGCCAGGCGCTCGGAGTCGTGCACGTTCATCTGACAACCGAACGTGCGGATCTGGTAACTGCGGGTCACTGCACCTAGTCCTTCCGTCGACTCCCAGGGTAGAGCGTGGACGTGCGACGATGCGCGGGTGTCGGTAGCGCTGCGGCGGTTGCGCGCGGTCGGGGTCGTCTTGGCCCTGGCCGTCACGGCGCTGACCGGGTGCGGGGACGACTTCGGGCACGTCCGGCTGGCCATCGCCGCGGGCAACGAGGGCGGGGTCTACCACAAGCTGAGCACGGCCCTGGCCGACGCGTGGACCAGGGACCCCGGCGTGCCGCGGCCCGAGGTGGCGCAGACCTCCGGGTCGGTGGACAACCTCCGGCTGCTGCGCGCCGACGAGGCCCAGGTGGGGTTCTCGGCGGCCGACGCGGCCGAGCTGGAGCAGGGCGACGCCGGGCACCGGGTGTTCGCGCTGGCCCGGATGCACGACGACTACCTCCAGCTGCTGGTGCGGGCCGACCTGCCGGTGACCAAGGTCTCCGAGCTGGCGGGCCTGCGGGTGAGCCTGGGCGCGCCGGACTCGGGCGTGCGGGTGATCGCGCAGCGGCTGCTCCGCTCCGCGGAGATGGTGGGCAGCCTCCAGGTCCAGTACCTCAGCCTGTCGCAGAGCGTCGACGCCATCCGCGCCGGCACGCTGGACGCGTTCTTCTGGTCCGGCGGCGTGCCGACCGACGCCGTGACCGACCTCGCCACCACGGTCGAGCTGCGGATGCTCGACCTGGGTGACGTGCTGCCCGACCTGCGCCGCGACTTCCCGGTGTACGGCTCGGCCACGCTGCCCGCCTCGGCCTACCGGCTCGACGGCGGACCGGTCGTCACCCTCGTCGTGCGCAACTTCCTGCTGGTCAACGACACGGTGCCGGACGACGTGGTGGAAGCCCTGCTCAGGGGCCTGTTCCGGGCCCAGTCCGCGCTGGTCTCGGCGAGCCCGGTGGCCAGGTCGATCGAGGTCCGCTCGGCGATCGAGACCACGCCGATCCCGCTGCACCCGGGCGCCATGCGCTATTACCGGGACGTGAAGGTCTGATCACGCCTTCGGCTCGACGGCGGGGAACTCGACCACCACGGTGAGCCCCTCGCCCTCCGGCGACTCCAGCCGCACCGTGCCGCCCACGCGCTCCACGACCTGCCGCACCAGCGCCAGCCCCAGCCCGGAGCCCTGCACGTTCTGGTGCGCCGGGCTGCGCCAGAACCGGTCGGTGGCCCGCTCCAGCTCCTCGGGCTCCAGCCCCGGCCCCTCGTCGCGCACCGACAGCCGCACCACGCCGTCGCGCCGCCGCACGTCGACGTGCACCAGCGTGCCGTCGGAGGTGAACTTCAGCGCGTTGTCCAGCAGCGCGTCCAGGATCGTCTCCACGCCCCTGGGCGGCGCCAGCGCGGTGCCGCCCGGCTCGCCGTCGAGCACCAGGTGCACCTCGCGCGCCGCCGCGGCCGGCTGCCACGCCGTCAGCCGCCCCGCCACCACCCGGTCCACGTCCACCGGCACCGGGTCCACCGACGACGCGCCCGCCCGCGCCATGGACAGCAGCTCGTCCAGGACCCGGTTGAGCCGGTTGGCCTCGTCCAGCGCCGCGACCTGGTGCGGGACGCCCTCGCCGACCACGTGGCCCTCCAGGTTCGACAGGCGCAGCTTCAACGCGGTCAGCGGGTTGCGGAGCTGGTGGGAAGCGTCGGCGACGAACGCGCGCTGCGCGGCCAGCACGTCGCTGACGCTGGCCGCCATCTGGTCGAACGACCGCGAGAGCTGCCGCAGCTCCGGCGGCCCGGACGAGGAGCCCACCGGCTCCACCGGCTGCCCGGACACCACCGCCGCCAGCAGCGAGCCGGTCGCGTCGTCGAGCCTGCGCACCGGCCGCAGGGTCCACCTGACCAGCGGCAACGCCGCGAACACGGCCGCGACCAGCACCAACAGGCTGGCCGCGAGCAGCACGCCCCACCAGGCCAGCACCTCGGCGCGGGTCTTCCAGGTCGGCGAGAACGTCACCACCGCCCCGCGCACCTCGCCCGCCTCCAGCACCGGCTCGGCCAGCACCAGCTCGGTCGAGTCCCACGGCATGATCAGCTCGGGCGAGGTGGGCTGCCGCCCGGCCAGCGCGCCGTTGACCAGGTCCGCGACCTCGGGCGGGGCCAGGTCCACCGGCCCGGACTGCGTCACCACCCGCCCGTCCCGGTCCAGCAGCGCCACCCGGATGCCGTACAGCTCCTGGTAGCGCAGCAGCTCGCCCAGCAGCACCTCGGGCTGGTCGTCGATGAACGGCCGCTGCGCCACGGACGCGAACCGCGTGGTGTCGGTCAGCCGGTCCAGGAACATCTCCTGCTGCTCCGCCTGCGCGATGCCGCGCCCCAGCGGCACGCCCATGCCCAGCAGCACGAGCACGACCAGCGTCACCACGATCCCCAGCAGCCGCGACCGCACTCAGCCCCCGCTCAACCGGTACCCGACCCCGCGCACCGTCTCCAACAACGCCGGACGCCCGAGCTTGGTGCGCAACGTCGCCACGTGCACGTCCAGCGTCCGGTTGGCGCCCGCCCAGGTGCGTCCCCACACCTCGGCCAGGATGCGCTCCCGCGTGCACACCGCGCCACCCGCGGCCACGACCAGCGCCAACACCTGGAACTCCTTGCGCGAGAGCGTGACGGGTTCACCCGCCACGGTGACCTCGTGCCGGCCCAGGTCCACCCGCACGTCGGCCACCTCGAACACCTGGGTGCCGGTGCCGCCCGCGCCGACCGGGTCGCCGCGCCGCCGCCGCACCGCGTGCACCCGGGCCACCAGTTCGCCCACGTCGTAGGGCTTGACCAGGTAGTCGTCCGCGCCGGCGTGCAGGCCCAGGATGCGGTCGTCGATCTCGCCGCGCGCCGACACGACGATGATGGCGACGTCGCTGGCCGCCCGGATGTGCCGGCACAGGGTGACGCCGTCCACGTCGGGCAGGCCCAGGTCCAGCAGCACGACGTCGACGCCGGTGAGCCGGTCGAGGGTTCCCCGACCGGTCGCCTGGCGGTCCACGGTGAACCCGCGCCGGGTCAACGCCGGTACCAGCGCTTCCGCCACCCGGTCGTCGTCCTCGACCAACAGCACGCGCACCGTGGTGCCTCCCGATAAGTGTCGCCGGCCTGTGACAGAGTTGAGACCCTAAGTCTTGCTCAACCGCCTGGACTGGTGTGGTGCTTCACACCTAGGTTTCCGCCATCGCTCAGGAACCCCCAACTGGAGGACTGATGACCGCCGCCACTCCTGCTCCGCCGATGATCCGGATGGTGGGCGTGGACAAGTTCTTCGGACCCCTGCACGTCCTCAAGGGCGTCGACCTGGAGGTGCCGAAGGGGCAGGTCGTCGTGGTGCTGGGCCCGTCGGGCTCCGGCAAGTCCACGCTGTGCCGCACCATCAACCGCCTGGAGCCGATCAACTCCGGCACCATCGAGGTCGACGGCCAGCCGCTGCCCGCCGAGGGCAAGGACCTGGCCAGGCTGCGCGCCGACGTGGGCATGGTCTTCCAGTCGTTCAACCTGTTCGCCCACAAGAGCATCGTCGACAACGTGGTGCTCGCGCCGGTGAAGGTCCGCAAGGTGGCGGCGGCCCAGGCCCGCAAGGAGGCCATGGAGCTGCTGGAGCGGGTCGGCATCGCGAACCAGGCGGAGAAGTTCCCGGCCCAGCTCTCGGGCGGCCAGCAGCAGCGCGCGGCGATCGCCCGCGCCCTGGCGATGCGGCCCAAGGTGATGCTGTTCGACGAGCCCACCTCCGCCCTGGACCCGGAGATGGTCCAGGAGGTGCTGGACGTGATGACCACGCTGGCCAAGGAGGGCATGACCATGCTCGTGGTGACCCACGAGATGGGCTTCGCCCGCAAGGCCGCCGACCGCGTGATCTTCATGGCCGACGGTGAGGTCGTCGAGGACTCGACGCCGGAGACCTTCTTCTCCGCGCCGAAGTCGAACCGCGCGAAGGACTTCCTTGGCAAGATCCTGACCCACTGAAGTCCCCCGACCGCGGCGCTGAGCCTGGCGCCGCACGACCCGAAGAAGAGCAGGAGAAAGACGATGAGGGTTCGCACCCTTGCGGTAGCGCTGCTGGCCGGCGGCCTCGCCCTGACCGCGTGCGGCAAGGAGGGTAGCCCCACGGACGCGGGCTCGGCCCCCTCTCAGCAGGCCGCGCAGGACGTGACGGTCGACGGTTCGACCACGTTCGAGCGGATGAAGAGCCGCGGCAAGGTCGTCATCGGCGTCAAGGAAGACCAGCCGTTCCTCGGCCACAAGGACGCCACCACCGGCAAGTACAGCGGGTTCGACATCGACATCGCCCGCCTCGTGGCCGCGAAGCTCGGCTTCGAGGAGAGCAAGATCGAGTACAAGGCGATCGCCTCGGCCGGTCGCGAGCAGGCGATCATCAACGGTGACATCGACTACTACGTCGGCACCTACACGATCAACGACGACCGCAAGCAGAAGATCGGCTTCGCCGGCCCGTACTTCACCGCCGGCCAGGACCTGCTGGTCCGCAAGGAGGACTCCTCCATCACCGGCCCCGAGACCCTCAAGGGCAAGAAGGTCTGCTCCGTGACCGGCTCCACGCCGATCAAGCGGATCAAGGAGGGCGGCTACACGGAGCCGGAGAACATCACCGAGTTCCAGAACTACTCGCAGTGCGTCAGCAAGCTGGCCGACGGCTCGATCGACGCCGTGACCACCGACGACGCGATCCTCAAGGGCTACGCCGCCGAGGAGCCGGACAAGTTCAAGGTCGTCGGCAAGACCTTCTCCGCGGAGCCGTACGGCATCGGCCTGCCCAAGGACGACAAGCCGCTGCGCGACAAGGTGAACGACATCCTCGAAGAGGCCATCTCCGGTGGCGACTGGGACAAGATCTACGAGGCCACGCTGGGCAAGTCGGGTTCGCCCGCCCAGAAGCCGGTGATCGACCGCTACTGAGCCGCACCAACGGTGGCCGGTGACCCGCGCACGCAGGGTGGGTCACCGGCCACCCCCATGAAGTCCACCGGCGAGGAACCCCGATGAGCGTCCTTACCAACTACTCCGACCTGTTCCTGAAAACGTTCGGCACGACGATCCAGCTGTTCCTGTTCTCGGCGATCGGGTCGCTGGTGCTGGGCACGCTCCTGGCGATGCTGAGGGTCAGCCCGGTCCCGGTGTTCCGGGCGGCCGGCGCCTCGTACGTGACGCTGCTGCGCAACACACCGCTGACCCTGGTGTTCTTCTTCTTCGCCTTCGCCTACCCGCTGCTGCGGATCGTGCAGCTGGACCCGTTCAAGGGCGCGGTGGTGGCGCTGACCCTCTACACCTCGGCGTTCATCTGCGAGGTCGTCCGCTCCGGCATCAACACGGTGCCGGTCGGGCAGGCCGAGGCGGCCCGCGCGCTGGGGCTGACGTTCGGGCAGACGCTGGGTGACGTGGTCCTGCCGCAGGCGCTGCGCTCGGTGGTGCCGCCGCTGGTCAGCACGCTGATCGCGCTGCTGAAGAACACCACCGTGGCGGCCGGCTTCTCGGTCGCGGACGCGGGCTCGATCGCGTACGTGCTGTCCGAGGACGGCGCCGACATGCTCATCGGCCTGTCCTGGGTGGCCTTCTTCTTCGTCGTCCTGGTGTTCCCGTTGACCATGGTGCAACGCGCCCTCGAGAAGCGCTGGAGCGTGGCCCGATGAGCTCGGTCCTGTTCGACGTCCCCGGACCGAAGGCCCGGATGCGCTACCGGCTGTTCGCCGTCCTCGGGGTGGCCGCGCTGCTCGCGCTGGTCGGCTTCGTGCTGTACCGCTTCTACGACAGCGGCCAGTTCGAGCCGCGCATGTGGGAGTGGATCCAGTACCAGCAGGTCCAGATCGAGCTGCTGGAGCGGCTGGGCAACACGCTCAAGGCGTTCGCGGTGGCCGCGCTCGCCGCGGTGCTGCTGGGCGCGCTGCTGGCGGCCGGCCGGCTCTCCGACCACGCGGTGCTGCGGGTGCCCGCCCTGGTGATCACCGAGGTGTTCCGGGCCATCCCGCTGCTGATCATGATCTTCCTCCTGTACTTCGGCCTGGGGTCGGCCGGCTTCGGGATGACGCAGTTCATGGCGGTCGTGATCGGCCTGACGCTCTACAACGGCTCGGTGCTGGCCGAGGTGTTCCGGGCCGGCGTGGCGTCGCTGCCGCGCGGCCAGGCCGAGGCGGCGTACGCGCTGGGCATGCGCAAGACCCAGGTCATGGTGCTGGTGCTGCTGCCGCAGGCGCTGCGCGCCATGCTGCCGACGATCATCAGCCAGCTCGTGGTGCTGCTGAAGGACACCGCCCTCGGGTTCATCATCAACTACGAGGAGCTGCTGAACTACGTGAAGTACCTCGGCACCCAGGGCCAGTTCGGCCGCCCGCTGGTGCCGATGACCATCGTGGCCGGCGCGATGTACATCGCGATGTGCCTGCTGCTGACCTGGCTGGCGACCTGGTTGGAGAAGCGCAACCGGCGCAGCAAGAAGGTCGTCGACCGCGAGGACCACGACGCGGAGAACGTCGTCCTGGTGAACGCGACCTGAGCCCGCGGAAAAGGGGGAGCGCCTGCGTGGCGCTCCCCCTTTTCCTTTTTTGGGTTCACCCGTTCGTGAGTTATTCGCCCTGGGCGAGGGGCTGCCCGGTCAGGTGTGCCGCAGGAGCGCGCCCACGCCCTCGTACAGGTCCGTGCCGTCGGCGATCAGGACCTGCGCGCCGGTCGCCGCGGCGGCGTTGGGCAGCACCTCGTCCGCGCGGTGCCGCTCGACGTGCTCGATGCCCAGGCCGCTCAGCTCGGACTCGCGCAGCGCCACCTGCGCGGGGTGGTCGCCCGACCACACGGTGCGGTCGCCCAGCGCCGGGTCGGCGACCAGCAGCGCGGCCACGTTGGCCTCGCGCAGCGCCTCCACCACGGGCTCCAGCCCCTGCACCGCCAGGCCGCCGTCGCGGTGGTACTCGGCGGTGAACCGCTCCACCACCTCGTGCGCCTCGTTGTACTGGTACTGGGCCACCAGCGACTGCACGGCGCTGTCGAACGCACCGTCGTCCGCCCCGTCGGCCAGGCTCGCGCCCTCGACCTCGACCAGCACCTCGCGGCACCGCTGGGTCAGCTCCTCGCACACCGCGGACCGCGCCTGCACCTCGCCGCCCAGGATGAGCAGCTTGGCGTTCAGCTTGCCGACCAGCCGGTCGACGGCCTCGGCGACCTGGGCCGCGTTGCGCTTGGCGTTCTCCTCGACCGAGTGCTGCATGCGCAGGTGCGACCAGCCGCCGCCGCGCACCTTGTGCAGCGGGTGCTCCTCGCCCCGAACCTCCTCGGCCGCCACCTCGCCCTGGCCGCCGGTCTGCCCGGCGTAGCCGTGGACGTCGGCGCCGACCTTGTCGGCCAGCACGACCACGTGCGGCACGGTCGGCCCCAGCGAGCCGGCCAGCGGCAGCACGTGCGGCAGCGTCGACCAGCGGGCGGTGACCCGGGCCGGCGGTCGCGGCAGCACCCGGTCCAGCAGCACCTTCCCGTGCGCCGCGATCAGCGCCCGCCCGGCCTTGCCGACGACCGGCGTCAGCGCGGGCCCCTCCAGCGCGTCCAGCGTCGCGTCGTCCGCGCCCTGTCGGGCCAGCTCCTCGCGCACACCGCGCCAGCGCAGCTCCATCGCCTTGGCCGCGTCCTCGGTGTCGTGCGAGGCGTCCAGGTAGACCGACGCGAACGGACCGCGTTCCCTGACCAGCTCTCCCAACGAAGACATGTCCATTGGCCACGTTTACCCGCTGGCGCGCCGCGTAACCTCGGGGGCATGGCGGAGGAACCGGGTGCGATCAGCAGGGTGCAGCAGAACGCCGTCGACCACCTCCTCCGGGTGGGCATCAACGGCTTCGGACCGTTCAAGGGCGCCGAGCAGATGGCGGTCGAGACCCTGGAGAAGGGTCTGACCAGGGAAGAAGCAGTCAAGCACTTGATCAGGACGCACGTCGCGGCGGCGGGCGTGCAGGGGTTCGCGACGAACGTCGGCGGCTTGATCACGCTGCCCGTCACGCTGCCCGCGAACCTGACCGCGGCCTACCTGGTCCAAACTCACCTGATCGCGTCAATCGCGGCGCTGCACGGGCACGACCTGGAGAGCGAGGACGTCCAGACCGCGATCCTGGTCTGCCTGCTCGGCAACGCGGGCACCGAGGTGCTGAAGAAGGCGGGCATCAAGGCGGGCACGAAGCTGACCATGAACCTGATCAAGAAGATCCCGGAGCAGCTGATCCGGGAGATCAACAAGCGGATCGGGTTCACGCTGCTGGCCAAGTACGGCACGACCAAGGCGACGGTGACCCTGGCCAAGGGCGTGCCGCTGGTGGGCGGCGTGATCGGCGGGACGTTCGACGCGGTCACCACGCGGGCGGTCGGCGCCTTCGCGTCCCGCTTCTTCACCGAGCAGGAGGACGCGCCGGCGGTCGTCGACGGCTCGGTCATCGACGGCGAGGTCATCGACGGCGAGGTCATCGACGGCGAGGTCGTCGACATCCGCGAGTGAGCCGGATAAACCAGGTTGGCACGGAGGGGGTTCCGCGCTACTGTCTGATCCATGTTCTTCCAGATCTACCTCTGAGGACTTCTTCCTCCAGCGCCGCGCAGGCCCCGGGCCGCGCCGCGCCCTTCCCTGGTGGCCCTAGCGGCTCTTCGAGCGACCCCGTTCTCCCTTTTCCCGGGTCGCGGCCTTCTTGCACGCCTCGACTTCTTCGAGGAGGCGACGCATGCCCACCATGCGAAGCGAACCACCGAACGACGACCTGCCGACCAACCGCGCCGCGCGCCGCGGCAAGCGCCAGGCGGGCGCCGCCCAGCCGCGCTTCGGCGGCGGCCGGCTCGTCGTCACCCCGCGCCAGTACGCCATGCGGCGTCGCTGACCGGCGATCCCGCTCACCTCAGGAGGTAGACCGATGACCAACGAAGAGCTCCCGCAGGACGACGCGGCCGAACGCGAGGACCAGCCGAGCGTCGTCCCGAACCGCCGGGAGCGCCGCGGGCACGCGCAGAAGACCGGCGCGGTGCACCAGACGTCCGGCAAGCCGAACCAGAACAACTTCGGCGGCCGCCGCGTCTTCCGCCGCAAGGCGGGCTGACGCACCCCGCTCCACCCGGATCGGTCACCTCGCGGGCGCGTTCACGAGCGCCCGCGAGGTGACCGTCCTTCCCGTGCCCCGCTGGAGGAGGGCCGTCGTCCGGTCCGCTGTGGACGGTGGCGCGCCGCCGACCCGACCCGGCGCCCGCGGTCGTCGGGGCGGGGCGGGCTCCTGCTGTGCGGGCTCCTGCTGTGCGGGCTCCTGCTGTGCGGGCTCCTGCTGGGCGGGGTGCTGGCTGCTCCACGCGGGTGACGACCCGCGGGGCCCGGCGCGGTGGCGGCGGTAACCCGATCGCACCCCCCGGTGCTCCCATCGGGGGCGTGACCTCCCGATCCGCGGGCCGGGGAACTAGCCTGGGCCCGGTAGCGGGACCGGGTCCGGGCGGAGATCGGGAGGCGCACCATGAGGATCGCGGACGTGTTGCGGGGCAAGGGTTCGGCCGTGGCGACGGTCCGGACCGCGGATTCGGTGGCGGACCTCCTCGCCGCGCTGGCCGAGCACAACGTGGGCGCGATGGTCGTGGTCGGGCCGGGCGGCATGGCCGGGATCGTGTCCGAGCGCGACGTGGTGCGCCGGCTGCACGAGCGCGGCCGCGACCTGCTCGACGCCCCGGTGTCGGAGATCATGACCAGCGAGGTGCTCACCTGCTCGCCGCGCGACTCGGTGGACAGCCTCAGCGTGCTGATGACCGAGCGGCGCATCCGGCACGTGCCGGTGCTCGACGGCGGCGAGCTGGTCGGCATCGTCAGCATCGGCGACGTGGTGAAGAGCCGCATGGACCAGCTCCAGACCGACCACGACCAGCTCACCGCCTACATCTCGCAGGGGTGAGCCGCGGCGCTCCCGGTGATCACGGCGTGACCGCCGCCCGGCGCGACCCCGTCACCACTCGTCGGAGGTGACGACCTCCTTCATCCGGTCGAGGGTCAGCGGGGGCTGCGGCCCGTAGAACTCGCCGCCCGGCGTGTTGATCGCGGCGCCCCGGGGGTCCTCCTGGTTGCCGACGTTCAGGACGATCACCGTCCCGTCGGGCCGCTTGAGGCACGCCAGGTAGGACACCGCGCCGGGGGCCATCCGCGCGGTCCCGGTCGCCAGCCGGGAGCCGTCGGGCAGCGTGCTGACGTGGCAGTCCTCCGTGAAGGAGAGGCGGCACCACTCCTCGGGCCCGGAATCGGTCGGGTAGGTCGTCAGCGCGAAGCTCCCGGTGACGCCCGCGGAGGTCAGGGTCCCGCCGACGATCGCGCCGACGCTCGTGCCGGTGGAGGTGTCCGGTTCGGCCAGCCGCGGTGTCCCGACCGATCCCGTCTCGGGTGGCGCGGGGTTCTTCGAGGACGGGGGTGGCACGGTGAACTCTTGGGTCACCTCGACCGTCGCGGTGTCACCGAGCGCCGCCCTGAACCGGGCGAGCAGGTCGTCCGGCGAGGTGGGGACGGGTTCGCGCGTCGTGGGCGCGGTCGACGAGGAGGTGGTTGGCGTGCCGGCGACGTCCGTGCCGGGGTCGCCCGGCGCCAGCCACACCGCACCCGCGACCAGGCCCGCCACCGCGACGACGGTGGCCGCGACGGGTACCAGTCGCGCGGTCCGGCGCGGTCGCACGACCGGGGCCGTGCCCGCGGCCGCGGCGTCGGCTCGCCGCTCCAGCTCGGCGAAGGCGTCGTGGAGGGTGCGCAGGTCGCTCATGAGGTCTCCTGGAGGTTCGGGGCGCCGGCGGCGAGGTCGATGCGCAGGGCGTTGAGCGCCCGGTGGATCTGGCTGCGGACGGTCGGTTCCCGGCACCCCAGCTGCGTGGCGATCTCCCGGTCGGACAGGCCCGCGTAGTAGCGCAGGACCACGGCCGCGCGCTGCTTCCTGGGCAGGCGGGCGAGGCGGCGGATCATCGCGTCCCGCTCGGCCCGCTCGTCCGCGCCGTCGGAGGTCACCGCCGGCTCGACCTCGGCGCGCGGGGACGTGCGGGTCAGCCTCCGGCGCCAGGACAGGTACTCGTTGACGAGCATCCGCCGCACGTAGGCGTTCGGCTCGGCCATCCCCGAGATCCGTTCCCAGCGCTCGAACGCCCGGCCCAACACGTCGCTCACGAGGTCCTCGGCCAGCCACGTCCGGCAGGTCAGGACCGTGGCGAACCGCATCAGCGCGGGACGCTGCCTCGCCACGTACTCGGCAAATTCCACCGGCCACTCCCGATCGTCGACCCGACCTCGATTCCGCACCCCTAATGCGGGAGCGACCCCGTTCGTTGCATCCGATCCCCCGCCGGCCGCCGAGGGCGGCCGGAACCGCGGCACCGGGGCGGCCCGGTGCTCGCCGAACGGGACTTCGCGGGGCTAGTCGCGGGCCCGGTGGTAGTGCCTGCTGACCCGGGCGCGGTTGCCGCACGAGGGCTTGCACCACTCCTGGCGCGGGTGCTCCTTGACGAAGTACCTGATGCACCGGGGCGCCGGGCACGCCCGCAGCCGCTCGCGCTCCGGTCCGCCCAGGAACTCGATCACCGCGGTCGCCAAGTCGGCCAGCAGCCGGTCGTCACCGCCCGCCGAGTCGCGGTAGGCGACCCGGGGCGGGTCGCCCCACTCCAGCCGCGGCGTGCGGGGCACGCGCGCGGCGTTCTCGTTGACCACCGCGAGCGCGCGGTCGAGGTCCATCAGGTGCGGCGCGTCGAGCCGTTCGCCGGCGTGGGCGGCGTGGGCGTAGAGGGTGCGGGCGGCCCAGCGCAGCTCGACCACGCGTTGCCGCAGCCGCTCGTCCGGCTCGACCCCGGCCCACGCGGCGAACCCCTGCGGGGTGGCCAGGTCGTCGACGAGCCCGCCGTGCCCGTCGTGCCGGACCGTGCTCGCGAACTCCAGTGCGAGTGCCACCCGGGCGAGTCTAGTGGTAGGTTCCCTAACGGCTTTGGTTCAACAATCCATTAGGGGGAGTCGTGACGATCCAGGAGACCGCGCTGGCGGCCCACGCCAGGCTGGCCGTGCTCGTCGAGGGCCTGACCGACGCGCAGGTCGCGGAGCCGTCGGCGCTGCCGGGGTGGACGCGCGGTCACGTGCTGGCGCACCTCGCGGGCGTCACGGCCGGCATGGCCCGGCAGGCCGAGCACGAGGGCGAGAAGGTCGAGGTCTACCCCGGCGGGCAGGCCGCCCGCGACGCCGCCATCGAGGAGGGCGCGACGCGGTCGGCCGACGCCCACCGGGCCGCGCTCGCCGCGTCCGTCGACCGGCTGACCAGGGCGTGGGCGGGCGTGCGCGACTGGGACGCCCCCGTCTGGTACCGCGACGGCGTGCTCCTCGACACCGCCCACGCGGTGTGGCGGGAGGTCGAGATCCACGCCCGCGACCTGGACCTGGGGCACGTCGAGTGGTCGCCGGAGTTCTGCGACCACACCATCGGCTTCCTCGCCGCGCGCGTGCCCGACGGCGTGCGGCTCGTGCTGTCCGGCGGCGGGCGCGAGTGGGTGCTCGGCGAGGGCGAGGAGTTCCGGCTCGCCGGGTCGCCCGCCGACCTCACCGCGTGGCTGGCCGGCCGCGAGCCCGAGGGCGAGGTCGTCGGGCCGAAGCCCGAGCTGGGTCCGTGGCCCTCGGCGGCGGCCAGGTGACCCGCCGCGTCACCGGGGGATAGGTTCGGGTGGTGCTGCACGAGATCGCCGAGGCCACCCGGGCCTTCCTGGGGACGCTGGACGAGGGGGACCGGGCCGCGGCCGTGCGGCCCGCCACCGACGACGACCTGCGCCGGAGTTGGGCTTACACGCCCGGGACGCGGCCGGGCGTGCGCTACGGCGACCTGGACCGCGGTCAGCGCAAGGCCGTGCACCGGCTGCTGGCGCGCGTGCTCAGCCCGCACGCGTACGCGCAGGTCACCGCGGTGATGGCGCTGGAGGACGTGCTCGACGACCGCGAGGGCGGCCACCGCGACCGCCACCAGGGCGACTACTGGGCCGTCCTGCTCGGCGAACCGGGCGACGAGCCCTACGGGTGGCGGGTGGAGGGGCACCACCTGTCGGTGAGCGTGGTGGTGGCCGAGGGGCGCGTCTCGGCCACCCCGTTCTTCCTGGGCGCGAACCCGGCCCGCACCACCTACCGGGGCCGCACGGTGTCCCAGCCGCTGCGGCTGGAGGAGGAGCTGGCCCGCGAGCTGCTGGACCGCATGGGCCCCACGGCGCGCGGGCTGGCCGTGGTCGCGGACACCCCGCCGCCCGACCTGAGGACCGGGAACTCGCCCCGCGTCGGCGACCTGGAGCCCGCGGGCGTGGCGCTCGGGCAGCTCGACCGGGGCTCGCGCGAGCTGCTGGTCGGGCTGGTCCGCTACTACCTCGACCGGCTGACCGGCGACCTCGCCGACGAGGAGTTCGACGCCCTCGACCCGGACCGGCTGCACTTCGCGTGGGAGGGCTCGGCCAGGCGCGGCGAGGGCCACTACTACCGCGTCCAGGGGCCGGAGCTGCTGATCGAGTACGACAACACGGCCAACGACGCCAACCACGCCCACTCGGTGTGGCGGCGCAGGTCGGGCGACTTCGGCGAGGACCTGCTCGCCGCGCACCGGGCGGCGGTGGAGCACCGGTGACGCCGGAGGAGGCGGTCGCCGAGCAGGAGCGGCTGCGCCCACTGGTGGTGCCGCGCGCCGACCCCGGCCTGGTGGTGCGGCGCGTGGCGGGGCTGGACGTGTCGTACGCCGACGACGACCGGCTCGTCGCGGCGGTCGTGGTGCTCGACGCGGAGACGCTGGAGACCGTGGACGAGGCCGTGGTGCCCGGCAAGGCCGACTTCCCGTACGTGCCGGGGCTGTTCGCGTTCCGCGAGCTGCCGTCGCTGGTGACCGCTCTGGGGGAGCTGACCGCGCCGCCGGACCTGCTGGTGTGCGACGGGCAGGGCCTGGCGCACCCGCGGCGGTTCGGGCTGGCCTGCCACGTCGGCGTGCTGACCGACCTGCCCAGCGTCGGCGTGGCCAAGACGCCGATGGGCCGGTTCACGCCGCCCGGCGCGGCGCGCGGCGCGCACAGCGACCTGGTGGACGGCGGCGAGGTGGTCGGGCGGGCGCTGCGCACCCGCGAGGGCGTGAAACCGGTGTTCGTGTCGGTGGGGCACCGGGTCGACCTCGACCGGGCGTGCGCCGAGGTGCTGCGGCTGTGCGTGACCAGGCTGCCGGAGACGACGCGCCGCGCGGACTCGCTGGGCCGGGCTCACCTGAGGTGAGCCAGCTCCGGGTGCCGCCGCGCGTAGGTGTCGAGCAGGCTCCGGGCGGTGGACACCGAGTCGACCAGCGGGTGCAGCGCGAACGCCTTCAGCGCGGCGGTCCGGGTGCCCTCCGCGACCAGCCGGTCCACCGCCTTGACCGAGGTGACCAGGCCCGCCGCGTGGTCGGGCAGCGGGCTCACCGGCAGCGGTCGGGCGCCGGTGCCGTCCACCGCGCACGGCACCTCCACCACGGCCTCGTCGTCCAGCGCGGACAGCGTGCCGCGGTTGGGCACGTTGAGGATGAGCGTGGTCGGCTCGTCGTCGAAGATGGCGCGCATCAGGGCCATGGCGACGTGCTCGTACCCGCCGCCCTCCAGCGAGTCGCGCTCGCCCTCGCGGTCGTGCGCCATGTAGGTGGCCTCGCGCTCCAGCCGGGTCGTCTCCCAGTCCACCTCGCCGTCGTAGAAGCGCTGCTGCTGGGCGAGCAGGAACGCGGCCCGGTCCGCGCCCAGCGCCTCCCGCGTCGAGTAGTAGTAGTGGAGGTACTCGTTGGGGATGACGCCCAGCGCGCGCAGCCACTCGGGGCCGAACAGGCGGCCCTCCTCGAACGAGGTCAGGGCGGCGTCGTCGGCCAGCAGGTCGGGCAGCAGGTCTCGCCCGTCCACGCGCACACCCTGGAGCCAGCCCAGGTGGTTGAGGCCCGCGTAGTCGAACACCGCGTCGTCCACGCGCAGCGCGCGGGCCGCCCGGCGGCACAGGCCCAGCGGCGAGTCGCAGATGCCGATGACCCGTTCGCCCAGGTGGCGGGCCATCACCTCGGTGATCAGGCCGGCCGGGTTGGTGAAGTTGACGACCCACGCGCCGGGCGCCAGCTCGGCGACGCGGCGCGCGATCCGCTCGGCCACCGGTGCGGTGCGCAGGCCGTAGGCGATGCCGCCCGCGCCGACGGTCTCCTGGCCCAGCACGCCGTGCCGGTGGGCCACCTCCTCGTCGATCGCCCGGCCCGCCAGGCCGCCGACCCGGATCGCGGAGAACACGAAGTCGGCGCCGCGCAGGGCCTCGTCCAGGTCGGTCGTGGCGGTGACGCGCGGGCCGCCGACCAGGACGTCGCGGATCGCCGCCAGTCGGCGGGCGTCCACGTCGTGCAGGACGAGTTCGGTGACGCGGTCGTCGAGCGCCCGGTGCACGAGGGGCACGCGGAACCCGCCGCCGCCCAGGATGACCAGCCTCATGCCGCCCATCCTGCCCGGAGGCCGGCCCGCCGGCGCGTCGGCGGCCCCCTCGGTCTCGTCCCACCCGGCCCTGCACAGGTCTCCGCCCCAGGTCAAGGGGCCGATCGTCGGGTCTTCCAGTGTCTACAGTGGACTTGACAGGGGTGTGCCGCCGGGGAAGGGTCTGCCCGAAACCTGTCCTACACATGATGGGGGTTCGGTCGTGAAGGGTGCACGGAGGGCCGCCGTGCTCGCGGCTCTGGTCACGCTGCCGCTGGGGTTGACGCCCGCGGTGGCCGGCGCGGCCGCCGAGGGCCCGGTGTTCGAGAACGGCGAGGCGCAACCCGTCTTCGACGCCAAGGACGTCGTGCGCGAGAGCGTGTGGGTGCGGGCCCCGGTCGACAGCGACCGCGACGGCCGCGACGACGAGGTCTACACCGAGGTGGTCCGGCAGGCCGCCACCGAGCGCGGGCTGAAGGTGCCCGTGGTGTTCTTCAACAGCCCGTACTTCTCCGGCGGCAACGACGTGGCCAACCACGACGTCGACGTCGAGCTGTACGTGCCCGACGGGCGGGGCGGCCACCACCGGCGCGACGGGTCGGTGCTCCGGGCCGAGGCCGACGAGCGGATCGCGGCGGCCGTCGGGCCCAACGCCGGTCCCATCACCTCGGCCCGCTACGAGTCGTACTTCGTCTCGCGCGGCTTCGCCGTGGTCTACGCGGAGTCGCTGGGCACCGGCAAGTCCACCGGCTGCCCCACCTCCGGCGGCCGGAACGAGACCACCGGTTCGAAGTCCGTGATCGACTGGCTCAACGGCCGCGCCACCGCGCGCGACGCGGCGGGCGCCCGGGTCGAGGCCGACTGGTCCACCGGCAAGGTCGCCATGATGGGCGTGTCCTACAACGGCACCCTGCTCAACGCCGTGGCCGCCACCGGCGTGGAGGGCCTGGAGGCGATCGTGCCGATCGCGGCCATCTCCAGCTGGTACGACTACTACCGGGCGGACGGCGCGGTCGTGGCGCCCGGCACGTTCCAGGGCGAGGACACCGACGTGCTGGCCGAGTACGTCTACACGCGCGCGGACCAGGAGGTCTGCAAGCCGGTGATCGCCGAGCTGGCGGCCCGGCAGGACCGCGTGACCGGCGACTACAACGCGTTCTGGGACGAGCGGAACTACGTCAAGGACGCCCACAAGGTGCGGGCCGCGGTGCTGGCCGTGCACGGGCTGAGCGACTGGAACGTCAAGCTCAAGCACGTCGCGCAGTGGTACGAGGCGCTCAAGCGGAACGGCGTGGAGCACAAGATCTGGCTGCACCAGGCCGCGCACACCGACCCCGACACGCTGCGCTCGGCCGAGTGGCGGCGCACGGTCAACCGGTGGTTCAGCCACTACCTGTACGGCGTGGACAACGGCGTCGAGACCGAGCCGAAGGCGACCGTCCAGCGCGAGGACCGCACGTGGGTGGACGAGGCCGAGTGGCCCGCGCCGGGCACGGCCAAGGCGCGCCTGCACCCGTGGGCCGGCGGTTCGGCCAAGGGCGGGCTGCGGACGTCCGCGGTGCCGGGCCGGCCGGTGGTCGAGTCCCTGCGCGACGACTCGTCGAAGCTCGCGGAGCACCTGATCGACCTGCCCGGCTCGGGCAACCGCCTGTCCTACGCGACCGGGCCCGCGTCGTCCGACCTGCGGCTCTCCGGCACGGCGCGGGTGCGGCTGGCGGTCTCGTTCGACCAGCCGGCGGCCAACGTGACGGCGCTGCTGGTGGACCGGGCGCCGGACGGCACGTCGCGCGTCGTCACGCGCGGCTGGACCGACCCGCAGAACCGGACCTCGCCCGACCGCACCAAGCCGATCACGCCGGGTGAGCGGTACCGGGTGGACGTCGAGCTGGAGCCGACCGACTACGTGGTCAGGGCCGGGCACTCGGTGGAGTTCGTGCTGATCTCCAGCGATTACGACTACACGTTGCGGCCCAAACCGGGCGCCGGGCTGTCGATCGACCTGACGAACACGGTGGTGGAACTGCCCGTGGTCGGCGGGACGAAGGCGTTGCGCCGTTCGGTTGGTTAGCAAGTAATTCACGAACTGACAACCTGGTAAGTCTTCCACTCCGCCGGTCGGGCGTGATCCCATGCCCGCACCCAGTCGACGTCGACAAGGAGGTGGCAGATGAGCCGAGCCAGGCGCGCGTTCGTCACGGCCCTGGTGGCGCCGCTCGTCGGCCTCGCCCTCACGCAGGGCGAGGCCGCGGCGGCGCCGAACTTCCAGCTTCCGTTCCCGTGCGGGCAGGTGTGGGAGGGGCAGACGCGCACCAACCACAGCCCGGCCAACTCGGTGGACTTCAACCGCGCGAACGACGACGGCGACCCCGTCGTCGCGTCCGCCGGCGGCACCGTGACCAGGGTCGCGAACGAGGGCAGCACCAGCTACGGGCGCTGGGTCGAGATCGACCACGGCGGCGGCTGGCGCACCCGGTACGCGCACCTGTCCGCGCAGTCGGTCTCGGTGGGCCAGTCGGTGCGCATCGGGCAGCGGATCGGCAACGTCGGCACCACCGGCGGGTCGTCCGGGCCGCACCTGCACTACGAACAGCGGCTCAACGGCGCCGACCAGAAGATCAGGTTCAACGGGACGCAGATCTACTACTGGGGCACCCGCAGCTACACCAGCCGGAACTCCTGCGGCACCAGCGGCACGACGGGCACGGTCGGCACCGACAGCGGCGCCTCGGTGACCGTCCGCTCCGGCCCCGGCACCCAGTACGCGTCGGTCGGCTCGGTGGCCAGCGGCGCGACGGTGACGATCCGCTGCCAGACGCGCGGCCAGACCGTCACCGGCAAGTACGGCACCACCGACCTGTGGGACAACATCGGGTCCGGGTACATCTCCGACGCGTACGTGTACACGGGTTCGGACGGCCAAGTGGCGCCCAACTGCTGAGCCTTCCCCGCTGCTGAGCCTTCCAACTGCTGAGCCCTTCCAGCTCACGGGCCGCTCCCGAGCACGTCGGGAGCGGCCTTTCCCCGAGTTGTCCACAGGCCGGCCCGTTGTCCACAGCCCGGCTCGCCGTCCTGGCGCCCGCCACCGCCCTCCGCCACAGTCGGGTCCATGACGAACCTCCTGCACCCGCCCCGGCTCCACGACCCGGGCGACCTGATCGCCGCCGTGCCCCACCTGCTGGGCTTCCACCCGGCCGACTCCGTGGTGGTGCTCGTGGTCGAGCACCGCACCGTGGCCATGGCCCTGCGCGCCGACCTCCCGCCGCCCGACCGGCCGGGCGGCGCGCTCGAACGGCTGCTGACACCCGCGTCCCGCCACCGCGGCGCCACCACCGCGGCCGTCGTGGTCGGCGGCGGCTCGGGCGACCCACCCGAGCACCTGCCGCACGACGCGCTGGTGGACGACCTGGACGACGCCCTCCTGGTCCTCGGCATGCCCCTGGCGCTGGCCGTCTGGGTCCGAGCCACCGCCAAGGGCGAGCTGTGGTTCGGCTACCACGACGCGGGCACCACCGGCACCACCCCGGACCCGGCGAGCACGGCCCTGGCCGCCGCCACCGCCGCCCGCGGCTACGTCACCTACCCCAGCCGCGAGGCGATGGCCGAGGTGCTGGAGCCCGACCCGCCGGAAGCGCTGTCCCGCCGATCGGCCCTGCTCAACCGCCGGGCGACCGAACCGGGGGAGCCGGCGCCGGCCCGACGGCAGGAGCTGATCAGGTCGGAGGTGCTCAGGGCCACCACGCGCAAGCGCCCGCTGACCGACGAAGAGGTGGCCGACCTGGCGCACGCCCTGTCCGACCCGCTGGTGCGCGACGCGTCGCTCGGGTACTGCGCGGGCGACCACGCCGCCGACGCCGAGGTGCTGTGGACGGAGCTGACCAGGGCGTCACCCGTGCCGGAACGAGCCGAACCGGCGACCCTGCTGGCGTTCTCGGCGTACCTGCGGGGGATGGGCAGCCTGGCGTCCCTGGCCCTGGAGCGGGCGGCGGAGGCCAACCCGGGCCACCGGCTCACCGAGCTGCTGAGGGAAGCCCTGGACACGGGCCTGCCCCCGGACCAACTCCGCCTGCTGGCGGAACAGGCCGCCCGGTCCGACTGGGTTTGATCCGACTGAGCCCGATCCGACTCAGCCCGGTCTGCCTGGGCCCGATCCGACTGAATCCGGTCTGCCTAAACCCGGTCCGCCTGGGCGTGGCCGCGAAAGGAGGGCGTTTGATCGAACAGGCGGGTGGGCGCACCTGATGGCGAGGAGCACGGGTGCCCGGGAACCGCCGAGGTCCGGACCCTGAACAGGACCCGGACCCCGAGCGGACCTCCAGCGGGCTCAGCGTGCCTCAGCACCTCGGCGTGCTCCAGCACCTCGGCGCGTCCTGCCGTGCGTGCCCGGCGCGTCCTACCGTGCCCCAACGCGTCCTGCCGTGCCCGGCGCATCCTGCTGCGCCCCGGCTCGACCTGCTGCGCCCCTGCGTGATCAGAGCAGTTCGGGCCGCCGCCAGGGCTCGCCGAGGACGTGTTCGGCCAGGAACGCGAACACCGTCTCGTACCAGACCTTCGCGTTGCCCGGCGTCAGGATCCAGTGGTTCTCGCTCGGGAAGTACAGGAACTTCGCCGGCACGCCGTGGCGCAGGAGGTCGAAGTACAGGCGCTGCCCCTCGCCGATCGGGACCCGGTAGTCCTTGTCGCCGTGGATCACGAGCACGGGCGTCTTGATGTCGGCCACGCGCAGGTGCGGTGAGTTCGCCGCCAGCCGCTCCTGGTCGAGCAGCGGGTCGCCCATCTCGCGGATCCAGTAGTACGAGTCGTCCGTGGTGCCGGTGAACGCGTCCAGGTGCCACAGCGACGCGTGGGTCACGATCGCCTTGAACCGGTCGGTGCGGGTGGCGATCCAGTTCGCCATGTACCCGCCGAACGACCCGCCCATGGCGGCCGTGCGCGACTCGTCGATGTCGTCGCGCCGCTCCGCGACGTCGGTGATGGCCATCAGGTCGGTGTACGGCTTGTCGCCCCACGAGGCCCAGCCGGCGCGCACGAAGTCGTGCCCGTAGCCGGTGGACAGCGCCGGGTCGGGCAGCAGCACCGCGTAGCCCCGCGCGGCCATGAGCCACGGGTTCCAGCGCCAGCTCCACCCGCTCCAGCTCATCACCGGACCGCCGTGCACCCACAGCAGCAGCGGCGCCGGCCGCTCCGCCGAGGCGCCGGTCGGCAGCACGAGCCACGCCCGCACGGTGCGCCCGTCCTCGACCACCGTGTCGATCTCGGTCAGCGTGCCGGGCAGCGACTCGACCGCGCCGGGCGCGGGCAGCGGCACCGCGTCCTGGTCGACCCCGGTCGCCGACAGGCGCACCGGCTGCGGCGGGTGGTCCCACGCGCTGCGCAGCGCGTACACGGTCGCGCCGTCCGGGCTGACCCGGACGTCGGTGTACGCGCCGGTCGCGGTCAGCTTCACCACCTCGCCCGACGCCAGGTCGAGCCTCCACACCGGCTGGTGCCCGCGGTGGCTGCTGGTGAAGTACACCGCCGAGCCGTCCGGGCTGACGACCGGGTGCTCGGGCTCCTCCGGGAAGTCCGCCGCCAGGTCCGTGACCTCGCCGTCGAGCGAGATCCGCACCAGGGTGTTGCGCCACGGGCTCTCCGGCGTCGAGTCGAACGCCCGCACCGCGACCACGCCCGACGAGTCCGGCAGGAACGTCGGCTGGAGGAACGAGTGGCCCTCGCGGTCGGCCAGCACGCGGTCGTCGGACCCGTCCGCGGCGACGAGCCGCAACCGCACCCGCGCCCCGTACGACGGGCTCACCCCGACGCTCTCGGTGCGCACCACCCACCGCCCGTCCGGGCTGATGGCGGGGGAGTCGTCCAGCCGCGCGGTCGCGCCCGGCGTCAGGTCCACCAGGTCCGCCGCGCCCAGCCGCGGCGAATCCACGTCGACCGGGCCGGTGGTGGCCAGCACGCGGGGGTAGCTCGGGCCCAGGTCGGCGTCCCAGTACCGGACCGGGTACGACTCGTGCAGGATCGCGGTCACGCCGGCGTCCTCGCGGGCCTTGCGCACCTCCTCGTCCCGCTCGCCGAACTCCGCCGTCGAGTGGGCGCCCGACACGAGCAGCACCGTGCCCGCGTCCCGCGCCACCGCGAAGCCGGACACGCCGCCGGCGGGCCGGAA
Source organism: Actinosynnema sp. NPDC059797 (assembly GCF_042732085.1). Classification (NCBI taxonomy): domain Bacteria; kingdom Bacillati; phylum Actinomycetota; class Actinomycetes; order Pseudonocardiales; family Pseudonocardiaceae; genus Actinosynnema; species Actinosynnema sp. NPDC059797. The sequence goes on along the minus strand of NZ_JBHWIE010000077.1, from coordinate 4,650 downwards.
CAGCTCGCGCGCCTCGCCGGCCGGCGGCAGCAGCCACAGCGCGGCCTGGTCCTTCGGCTTGTCCTTGCCGGGCTTGGTCTCCGCGTCGGGCCGCGCCGAGACGAACAGCAGCCCGCCGTCCGGCGTGAACGCGGGCGCGCTCTCGGCCTTCGCGCCGCGCGTCAGCCGCCGCGCCGGGCGCTCGCCCGCCGGGTCGACCTCCCACAGCGCGGCCTGCCACGTCTTGCCGTCCGGGGACAGCCCCGCCACCGCGGTCACCAACCGGGTGCCGTCGGGCGACAGCGCCAGCGACGAGATCCGGGGCATCTCGGTGAACGAGGTCAGGTCCCGGAACCCCGCCTCGGTGATGTCGCCCGCCATCAGGCCCCCCGCAGCGACCGGGTGAACTCCCACGCGTCGCGCACGATCCCGACCAGGTCGACCCGCTCGGGCTTCCACCCCAGCTCGGCGCGGGCCTTGTCGCTGGCGGCCACCAGCGACGCCGGGTCGCCGGCGCGGCGCGGCGCCACGGCCGTGGGGATCGGGTGGCCGGTGACCTCGCGGCAGGCGTCGACGACCTGCTTGACGGAGAAGCCGAAACCGTTGCCCAGGTTGTAGATCCGGTGCTCGCCCGCGGTCGCGTGCTCCAGGGCCAGCAGGTGCGCGTCGGCCAGGTCGGAGACGTGGATGTAGTCGCGCACGCAGGTGCCGTCCTCGGTCGGCCAGTCGTCGCCGTAGACCTGGATCTGCTCGCGCTCGCCGAGCGCGACCTGGAGCACCAGCGGGATCAGGTGGGTCTCCACGCCGTGCCGCTCGCCGTAGCGGCCGTGGGCGCCCGCCACGTTGAAGTAGCGCAGCGACACCGCGGCGATGCCGTGCGACGTGGCGTAGCCGGTGATGGCGTGGTCGATGGCGAGCTTGGTCGCGCCGTAGGTGTTGGTCGGCCGCGTCGGCGCGGTCTCCGGGATCGGCACCCGATCCGGCTCGCCGTAGGTCGCCGCGGTGGAGGAGAACACCAGCCGCGGGGTGCCGTGCTCGCGCATGGCGTCCAGCAGCCGCAGGGAGGTGACCACGTTGCCGTGCCAGTACTTGGCCGGGTCCTGCATGGACTCGCCGACCAGGGACTTGGCGGCGAAGTGGAGCACGCCGTCGAAGCCCTCCGCGAGCAGCCCGCCGATCGCCTCGTCGATGCCCGCTTCGACCAGCCGGGCACCCTCGGGAACCGCGTCCGCGTGCCCGGTCGACAGGTCGTCCAGCACGACCACCTCGTGCCCGGACTCCACCAGCCTGGCCGCGCAGACACTGCCCACGTAGCCGGCACCGCCCGTGACGAGCAGCTTCACCTTCAGTTCCCCGCTTTCGTCAGTTTTCTGGTTCATCCCGGCCGGCGCCCGCCGAGGGCACCGCCGTGAACGTCCGCGGCGCCTGCCAGCCGCGCTCGGCGAACGCGTCCACGACCCGCCGCACCACCCGGTCGTGCTCGGCCACCGGCACCAGCGCGATCGCGGACCCGCCGAAACCGCCGCCGACCATCCGGGCGCCCAGCGCGCCCGCCGCCCGCGCGGCGTCCACGGCCACGTCCAACTCCGGCGCGGACACCCGGTAGTCGTCGCGCAGCGACGCGTGCGAGGCGTCCAGCAGCGGGCCCAGCTCGGCCAGCTTGTCGGCGCGCAGCAGGTCCACGGCCGCGAGCACGCGCGCGTTCTCCGTCACCACGTGCCGCACCAGCGGGCGCAGCCGCTCGGGCAGCCGGTCCAGCGCGGCGCCCAGCCCGGCCTCCTCGACGTCCCGCAGCGCGGGCACGCCCAGCAGTCCGGCCGCCTCCTCGCACCCGGCCCGGCGCGCCCCGTAGCCGCCGTCGGTGTGCGAGTGGCTCGCCCGCGTGTCCACGACCAGCACCTCCAGGTCGTGCGCGGCGGCGTCGAACGGCACCTGCTCGGACTCGAAGGACCGCACGTCCAGGAACAGCACGTGCGCCTCGGTGCAGCACAGCGACGCGGTCTGGTCCAGCAGGCCGGTCGGCGCGCCCACGAAGTCGTTCTCCGCCCGCTGCACCCACCGCGCCACCGTCGACAGGTCGTCCACGGCGCGCCCGGCCAGGCCCAGCAGCGCCAGCGCCACCGCGCACTCCAGCGCGTGCGACGAGGACAGGCCCGCGCCCGCCGGCACGTCACCGGCGATCACCAGGTCCGCACCGCCCGTCACGCCCTGGTCGCGCAGCACCCACGCAACCCCGGCCGGGTACGCGGCCCAGCCGTCCACCGCGCCGGGCTCCAGGTCCGCGACCGCGACCGGCTCGGCGTGCCGCACCCCACCGTCGTCACCCAGCGTCGCCACGCGCAGCAGGCCGTCGTCCCGGGGCGAGGCGGCGACCGCGGTCCGGTGCGGCAGCGCGAACGGCAGCACGAAACCGTCGTTGTAGTCGGTGTGCTCCCCGATCAGGTTCACCCGACCGGGCGCGGACCACACCCCGGCGGGCGCGGCGCCGTGCAGCCGGGTGAACGCGGTGGTCGCGCGCCGCGCCGGCCTCACCGCGCCTGCACCAGCACGGCGTGCGCGACCGCCGGGTCCAGCTCGGCCGTGGTGCCGTTGCCGCGCACCTGGACGACCTTGGCGCCGGACAGCGGGTCGATCTCCACCGTGCCGCCGGGCACCACGCCCACCGCCTTCAGGTCCGCCATCAGGTCCGGGTCGAGCTGCACGTGCTCGGCGATCCGGCGCACCTCGACGCGACCGCCGCCGCGCCGCGCGATCTCGTCCAGGCGCAGCAGGTCCGCCTCGGCGGGCGGCGCGGGCTCGCCGTCGCCCAGCTTGTCCAAACCGGGGATGGGGTTGCCGTACGGCGAGGTGGTGGGGTTGCCGAGGAGCTTCACGAGCTTGCGCTCGACCGCCTCGCTCATCACGTGCTCCCAGCGGCACGCCTCGCTGTGGACGTGCTCCCACTCCAGGCCGATGATGTCGACCAGCAGCCGCTCGGCGAGCCGGTGCTTGCGCATGACCGCGATGGCTAGGTTGCGGCCCTGCTCGGTCAGCTCCAGGTGGCGGTCGTCGGCGACGACCACCAGGCCGTCGCGCTCCATGCGGCCGACCGTCTGGCTCACCGTGGGGCCGCTCTGGTTCAGCCTCTCGGCGATGCGGGCGCGCAGAGGCACCACGCCCTCTTCTTCGAGCTCGTAAATAGTGCGGAGGTACATCTCCGTGGTGTCGATGAGGTCGTTCACACCCGCTCCCCTTACGTATGGCGTCAATGCTAGTCGGCCGGCTGCGGGTGCAGGATGGTGCCGTGCATCCACTGATCAGCACCGACGCCCTGGCCTCCGCCCTGGACGGCGCGCAACCCCCGGTCGTGCTCGACGTCCGCTGGCGGCTGGGCGGACCTCCGGGACACCAAGACTACGAGGTCGGGCACCTGCCCGGCGCCGTCTACGTCGACCTCGACGCGGAACTCGCCGCGCCGCCCGGTGACGGCGGTCGACACCCGCTGCCCGACCCCACCGCGCTGCAGGCCGTCCTGCGGGCCGCGGGCGTCCGCGAATCTCACCCGGTAGTGGCCTACGACGCCGCCGACGGGTCGATCGCCGCCCGCGCGTGGTGGCTGCTGCGCTGGGCAGGTCACCCGGAAGTGGCAGTGCTCGACGGGGGCTACGCCGCCTGGACCGCCGAGGGCCGCCCGGTGACCACCGACGTGCCCACCCCGGAACCCGGCGACCTCACCGTCCGCCCCGGCTCGATGCCGACCATCACCGCCGACGAGGCAGCCGCCTTCCCCGGCGCCCTGCTCGACGCGCGGGCCCCCGAGCGCTACCGCGGCGAGACCGAACCGGTCGACCCGCGCGCCGGCCACATCCCCGGCGCCCTGAACGCGCCCACCGCCGGCCACACCGAGAACGGCCGCTGGCTGCCCGCCGCGGCCCTGGCCGAGCGCTTCGCCGCCCTCGGCGTCACCCCGGACCGCCCGGTGGCCGCCTACTGCGGCTCGGGCGTGACGGCCAGCTCGGTGGTCCTGGCCCTGGAAGCGGCCGGCATCACCTCACCGACCACCCCGGCGTCCCTCTACCCGGGCTCTTGGTCCCAGTGGTCGAGCGACCCCACCCGCCCAGCCGCCACCGGCCCAACCCCCTGACCCACCCACGCGCGTGTCCTCCACCCCAACACCGCGTGTCCTCCACCCAGACACCGCGAATCACGCACCCAGCCCTCGCGTGTCATGCGTCCAACCCGCGCGTGTCATGCGTCCAAACCCCGCGAGTCGTACGTCCAAGACCACCGTGTCGTACGTCCAGGACGCGCGAGTCGTACGTTCGGAACGCGCGAGTCGTACGCCCAGGACGCGCGAGTTCAGCGTTCGGAACGGGTGAGTTCACCGCTCGGGCGAATTGAGCAGCCCCCGATATCAATCCAAGCACGCCCCACCGACATCCGGTGGGGCGTGCGGGTGCGCGAATCGTGAACTCGCCGGTCCCGAACGTACGACTCGCGCGTCTCGAACGTACGACTCGCGCGTCCCAGGTGTACGACTCGCGCATACCGAACGTACGAGCGTTATTCAGAACTGTTGGTGTGGGTTGGCTGGTGTTGGTGGTCTGGGGTGACAGCGCAACAGCCCTGCCTGGATAGGGTCGGTTTCCTCTCACAGAAGCACGACCACCAGGGCAGGGCTGTTGCGCTACC
>NZ_JBHWIE010000076.1:0-28497 GCF_042732085.1 Actinosynnema sp. NPDC059797 | reverse complement strand
GGTTCATTCCGGGGCTTTGTGTTTCCGGTGTTTCGCTTGTGTTTGAAGCTTAGCTCGTTCGTTTTCGCGGTGTCAAATCGGCCGGTTCCGGCTTCTTCGCGCAGCGCTGAACCCGCTTCGCATTCAGTTTGTTCCTGGTCCCGTCCGGGCCGAGGCAGCACCCTGTGCTGCTTGTTCTGCTCCGGGGGGTTTCGCCGCGCTCCGTTCCGGTTGATCCGGCCCGTTCCGCGCTGGCAGAGAGAAAGTTACACCCCCGCCGCGCGGGAGACAAATCGGGGGGTCGGGTTCGACATCCCCGCAGCTAGGCGTGGTGCGGACGGGGTGAGCGGAGGATGCTGGCCGGGTGCACCCGCTCCCCCGCATCCGCCCGTGGGGTTCGCACGCGGCCCAGCTCCTGCTGCTCGTCGCCTGCTACTACCTCGGCGCGCGCCTGGGACTGCTCCAGGCTCTGGTCAACGACCAGGTGACCCCGTTGTGGCCGCCGACGGGGGTGGCGCTGCTCGCCCTGTTGTTGGGCGGCGTGAGGTTGTGGCCGGGGATCGCGGTGGCGGCGTTCGTGGTGAACGCGCCGTTGGGCGATCTCTGGGTGACGGCCCTCATCTGCGCGGGGAACACGCTGGCCCCGGTGGTCGGCGCCCTGCTGCTGCGGCGGGCGGGTTTCCGGTTGGAGCTGGACCGCACGCGCGACGCGCTGGCCCTCGTGCTGCTGGGCGCGTTCGCGGGCATGCTGGTCAGCGCCACCGTGGGCAGCGGCGCGTTGCTGCTGTCCGGGGTGGTCGACGGCGTGGGCTTCTGGTCGACGTGGTCGGTGTGGTGGACCGGTGACGTGCTGGGGGTGCTGGTGCTCGTGCCGTTGGCCCTGGCCGCGCGGTCGCTGCGCGGGCGTCGCCCGGCTCCCCGCCGGGTGCTGGAGGCGGTGGCGCTGCTGGCGGGCACGACCGGGGTGATGGTGGTGGCCACGACGACGGACATCAGGTTGATGTACCTGGTGTTCCCGTTCCTGATCTGGGCGGCGTTCCGCTTCCGGCACGCGGGCACGGCGCCGTGCGCGCTGGTCGCGACCGTGGTGGCGGCGCACGCCGCGACGCGGGCCACGGGGCCGTTCGAAGGACTGGAGCTGTTGGTGCGGATGGTGACGTTGCAGGCGTTCAACGGGACGGTGGTGACGACGGCGTTGCTGTTGTCGGCGGTGATCGCGGAGCGGAACGCGGCGCGGTCGGCGATCGAGCGGACGGTGGCGCAGTTGTCGGAGGTGGTGTCGCAGTACCAGCCGCTGCTGGTGCGGGACGTGCCGCCGACGCGGCCGCCGGAGGCGCGCTAGTGGCCGTGGTGGTGGTCGGCGGCGGGCCGGCGGGGCGGGCGCTGGCCCGGGAGTGCGCGGCGCTGGGGTTGCGGACGACCCTGGTGGACCCGGCTCCGGGTCTGCCGTGGCGGGCGACGTACGCGGCGTGGGCGGACGAGCTGCCCGAGGGGACGCCGGTGGGGGTGGTGGCGTCGCGGGCGCGGGTGGTCACCACGCGGGAGCACCGGTTGGCGCGGGCGTACGCGGTGTTGGACAACGAGCGGCTGCGGCGGTTGCCGGACGAGGTCGACGTGGTCGCGGGCCGGGTGGTGGAGCTGACCGGTTCGGGTGCGCGCCTGGCGGACGGGCGGGTGGTGTCCGGGCGGGTGGTCCGGGCGACGGGCGCGGTGGGTGGTCGGGCGGCGCAGACGGCGGTGGGCGTGGTGGTGCCGGCGGCGTCGGCGCGGCCGTTCGTGGCGCCGGACGAGGCGTTGATCATGGATTGGCGGAAGCCGCCCGCAGCGACGACGGCGGACCCGACGTTCCTCTACGCGATCCCGGTGTCGGCGGACGAGGTGCTGCTGGAGGAGACGTCGTTGGCGCGGCGGCCGGGGTTGCCGCTGCCGGAGCTGCGGTTGCGGTTGCACGCGCGGTTGGCGGCGCACGGGGTGGCGGTGCCCGGGGGTGAGGAGCGGGTGCGGATCCCGCTGGACGCGCGGCCGGGTTCGGGGGCGTTCGGCGCGGCGGCGGGGTTCATCCACCCGGCCACGGGGTACAGCGTGGCGGTCTCGCTGCGGCGGGCGCCGGTGGTGGCGCGGGCGTTGGCGGAGGGCCGCCCGGTGGTGCGGTCGCCGCGGGAGCGGGCGGTGCACGCGTTGCGGTTGCGCGGCCTGACGGCGTTGTTGGCGATGGGCCCGGATGAGGTCCCGGAATTCTTCAACGAGTTTTTCGGATTGTCCGACATCCACCAACGCGCGTACCTCGGGGGCCACGCTGACCTGGGCGGGACGGTTCGTGCGATGATCAGTTTGTTCGGCTTGGCCTCGTGGCGAATGCGAGCCCGCATGGTATTTCCTGTGCGTTAGGCCAAATCTCCGGGAACAACTGGTGAACGGTCTCGGTTTTCGGCCGGTCGGAGGAGGACGATCGGCGCGTGCCCGCCTTGCTGGATGACGTCCGCTTCGCCTTCCAGCCGTTGTTCAACCTCCACACCGGGGGTGTCGTGGCGGTGGAGGCGCTGGCCCGGCCACATGACGGTCACGTGCGGGACCTGCTGAGCGAGGCGTTCCGCGCGGGCTACCTGGCCAACACCGACGTGGCGCTCGCCTGCCGGGCGGTGCGCCACGCGGCCGACCACGGCCTGGGCGTGCCGCTGCACGTGAACCTGCTGGCCGTGACGATCGCGGACCGGCCGGAGCTGTTCGCGCCGCTGTACGGCGCGCTGCGGGAGGTCGGGCGCTCGCCGTCGGACGTCGTGCTGGAGGTGGGCGCGCCGTACTCGCGGGTGCCGCGCCGGCGGCTGGTCAACAGCCTGCGGCGGTTGCGGGAGGACGGGTTCCGGATCGGCCTGGACGGGGTGGGCGAGGGCGACTCGCCCCTGTCGCTGCTGGTCGACGCGCAGCCCGAGGTGATCAAGCTCGACCGCGAGGTGGTCGTCGCGCTGCCCGAGGACCCGGCGTGGTGCGCGCTGGTCCAGGGGTTGCAGCACCTGTGCGAGCACACCGGGTCGCTGGTGGTGGCCGAGGGCGTGGAGACGGAGGCGCAGCTGGCCGCGCTGCGGCGGCTCGGGGTGCGGCTGGCGCAGGGCAACCTGCTGGCGAGCGCGCAGCGCCGGCCCCGCGTGGACGCGACCATCGCCGCGGTGCTCAGCGAGGTCAACGACCCGGAGTCGGTGAGCAAGACCATGACCGCGCCGCTGCGGCGCCGGTCGGGTCCCGCGGTGACCGACTTCCTGCACCCGGCGACGACGCTGCCGGACTCGGCGACGTCCGAGGAGGTGCTGGAGGTGCTCTCCAGCCAGCCGACGGTGACCGGCGTGGTGCTGGTGGACGAGGACGACCGGCCGCGGTGGACGGTGGACCGCAACCGGTTCCTGCTGGCGGTGACGGGCCCGTTCGGGCACGCCCTGCACGCCAAGCGGGAGGCGGCGCGGCTGGCGGACCGGCCGAAGCTGATCGGGGCGGGGTCCAGCGCGTTGGAGCTGCTGGACGTGGTGGCGCACGCCAACCGCGAGCGCACCAACGACGACCTGGTGGTCGTGGACGACGAGGACCGGTGCCTGGGCGTGGTGCGGGTGGCGGACGTGGTGCGCGGCGTCGCGGAGCTGAAGGTGGAGCAGGCGGCGGCGCTGAGCCCGCTGACGCGGCTGCCGGGCAGCGACTCGATCGCGCGGGAGGTCGACCGGCGGATCCTGGGCGGCGAGCTGTTCGCGGTGGGCTGGCTGGACGTGGACGCGTTCAAGCGGGTGAACGACTCGCTGGGTTTCGCGGCGGGCGACGACCTGATCAGGGAGCTGGGGCGGGCGCTGACGGAGGGCGCGGCGTCGTACCCGGGCGTGCAGGTGGGTCACGTCGGCGGGGACGACTTCCTCGTGGTGGCGGGGCTGGACGAGGTCGTGCCGTTCGCGGCGGGGGTGCTGGACCGGTCGTTCGCAGTCGAGGGCATGGGGGTGACGCTGTCGCTGGCCGCGCTGATCTGCGCGGCCGGGTCGGTGGGCTCCTACCGCGAGGTGTCGCGGCTGCTGGCGCCGTTGAAGGAGCACGCCAAGTCGCTGCGCGGGACGAGCTGGGTGCTGGGGCGGCCGGGCAGCGACCACGTGGACGTGCTGCGCGGGCCGCACCTGGCGGTGGGCTAGCGGCCCGAGGTGCCGGTCGGCGTGGTCCGTCGCATCCTGGGTGGTGGACACGGAGGAGGTTCCATGACCACCGCACGGGAGATCATGAGCGCCGGGGTCCGGTGCGTCGACGAGGACCAGAGCCTGGTCGACGCGGCGCGGTTGATGCGCGAGCTGGGCGTGGGCGCGTTGCCGATCTGCGGTCGGGACAGCCGGCTGCACGGGATCGTCACCGACCGGGACATCGTGCTGCGGTGCGTGGCGGAGGGCCGTGACCCGGCGTCGGTGAGGGCCGGCGAGATGTCGGGCCACCTGCACTGGGTGGACGCGGGGGACGACCTGTCGCACGTGCTGCGCACCATGGAGGAGTTCCAGGTCCGGCGGCTGCCGGTGATCGAGGAGGACCGGCTGGTCGGCATGGTGTCGGAGGCCGACCTGGCGCGGCACCTGGACGACGAGGAGCTGGCCCGGTTCGTGGAGCGCGTCTACGCCCGCTGACCGGCCCGGAGGAAGTCCGCGACGGCCCCGGCCAGCTCGGTCGGGGCGTCGTCGTGGACCCAGTGGCCCGCGCCGGCGACCTCGACCAGGCGGGTGCGCGGTCGTCGGGCCGCGGCCCGTGCCGCCAGGTCGGCGGGCAGGAGGGGGCTGTGCTCGCCGCGCAGCAGGAGCATCGGGCAGGTGGAGGCGAGCCAGTCGGGCCACCAGTCCCCCGCGCCGTGGCGCTGGACCTCGACCATGTCGTCCCAGTCGAACAGCAGGCGCCAGTGGTCGCCGGCCTCGACCGCGCTGAGCATGAAGTAGCCGGCGTCGGGGACGCCCCGTGCCTCGATGGCGGCCTTGAGGGCGGACCGGGTGGGCGCGCGGTCGGGCCAGCCGCGGACGTCGAGGACGGGGTGGGGCACCTCGGGGCGTTGCGTGACGGGGCCGACGTCCTCGATGACCAGGGCTTCGACCAGGTCGGGTCGGCGGGCGGCGAGCTGGTGGGCGGTGGTGCCGCCCAGCGAGTGGCCGAGGACCGCGACGGGGCCGAGGTCGAGGTGGTGGAGCAGGGCCGCGGCGTCGTCGACGAAGTCCTCGCGGGTGTAGGAGGCGGCGCGGTCGCTGCGGCCGTGGCCGCGCTGGTCGGGGGCGATCACCCGGGCCAGGTCGCCCAGGTCGGCGGCGAGGCGGTCGAACACCGCGCCCCGGCCGAACGTGCCGTGGAGGGCGAGCAGGGGTGTGCCGGGGCCGCCGTGGTCGACGTAGGCGAGGGTGCGGCCGTCGAGGTGGAGGTGGGAGTGCTCGGGCACGGGCGGGAACGTAGTGGCCCGGCGGGTGCGCCGCGACCGATTTCGGTGCTGTGCCGATGCGTCGTCACACTGACCGCCGGTTCCTGACGATCTGCGTGGCGTAGACCAGCAGCAGGAGGGTGTCGAGCACGACGAGCGGGATGACCAGGCCCGGCGGGGTGAAGTTGTTCAGGCTGAGCGGCAGCGCGACCGCTGCCGGCGCGGTGGCTATGAGCACCAACGGCACGTGGTACGAGGCGAATCTGACCTTGAACCGGTACTTGTAGTCGGCTTTGGTGCCGTGCCAACCCAGGTGGACCCCGGTGGACCGCGCGAGCCTGTCCTCGATGTGCTCCCGGATGTACTCCGACGCCTCGCCGATCTGCGTGTTGTGGAAGTAGATCAACATGCCCAGCAGGAGGGAGACCATGGGCGCCACGAGCAGGAGCGGCGCACTGCCTCGCTCGACGCCGAAGCCCAGGACCGCCGAGCTGACGGTTATCGAAGAAGCGACCATCGCGGTCCGGTGATCCATCTTCTTGATGATCTCGTCACGGAGGCACTTGTACTCCGTGAGCAGCATCTCGCGTTCGACCGCCGGATCCGGTGCGTCGGGCGGTGGTGTCGGGCTGTCGACCATGCAACCAGGTCGCCACGAAGGCGGTGCTCGTTAGCCGGGAACGCGAAAACCCGCCGCCCGCCGGTGGCGGGTCGACGGGTTCGCCGGATCAAGCCGAGCGGTGAACCGGGTCAGACGGTGAAGCCCAGGGCGCGCAGCTGTTCCCGGCCCTCGTCGGTGATCTTCTCCGGGCCCCACGGCGGCATCCACACCCAGTTGATGCGGAAGTCGTTGACCAGGCCACCGCCACCGCCGCCGACCAGGGCGGAGCGCGTCTGGTCCTCGATGACGTCGGTCAGGGGGCACGCGGCCGAGGTCAGCGTCATGTCGATCAGGGCGACGTTGTCCTCGTCCACGCGGATGTCGTAGACCAGGCCGAGGTCGACGACGTTGATGCCCAGTTCCGGGTCGACCACGTCGCGCATGGCCTCCTCGACGTCGTCGAGGGAAGCCACGTCGGCCTTCGGCGCGGGCGGCTCGGGCATGCCCTCGACGCCGCGCACCACGTCCTCTTCGGTGCTCATGCCTTCGCTCCCTCGCTGCGGGACACCGCGTCCTTGAAAGCCATCCAGCCCAGCAGCGCGCACTTCACGCGCGCCGGGTACTTCGCCACGCCCGCGAACGCGATGCCGTCCTCCAGGACGTCCTCGTCGGGCTCCACCTGGCCGCGGCCCTGCATCAGCTCGACGAACGCGTCCATCTTCGCGAACGCCTCGTCCACCGGCCGGCCCACGACCAGGTCCGTCAGCACCGACGTGGAGGCCTGGCTGATCGAGCAGCCCTGCCCGTCGTAGGACACGTCGGCGACCTTGCCGCCGTCCAGCTTCACGCGCAGGGTCACCTCGTCCCCGCACGTGGGGTTGATCTGGTGCGACTCGGCGTCGAACGGGTCGCGCAGGCCGCGGCCGTGGGGGTTCTTGTAGTGGTCCAGGATGATCTCCTGGTACATCTGCTGGAGCTGCATCAGGCCACCCCGAAGAACTTCTGCGCCTCACGCACGGCGTCCACCAGGGCGTCCACCTCGTCGAGCGTGTTGTACAGGTAGAAGCTGGCGCGCACCGTGGCGGCGGCGTCCATCCTGCGGTGCAGGGGCCACGCGCAGTGGTGGCCGACGCGGACCGCGACGCCCAGGCTGTCGAGCACCTGGCCGGCGTCGTGGGCGTGGACGCCGTCGACGACGAACGACACGGCGCCGCCGCGGTCCTCGGTGTCCAGGGGGCCGACGACCCGCACGCCGGGGATGCCGGCCAGGCCCTTCAGGGCCGCCTCGGTGAGCTGGTGCTCGTGCGCGGCGACCCGGTCCACGCCGATCGCGGTGAGGTAGTCGACGGCCGCGCCCAGGCCGATGGCCTGGGACGTCATCGGCACGCCTGCCTCGAACCGCGCGGGCGGCGGGGCGAACGTGGAGCGGTCCATGTGGACCAGCTCGATCATCGACCCGCCGGTGAGGAACGGCGGCAGCGCCTCCAGCAGCTCGCGGCGGCCGTAGAGGACGCCGATGCCGGACGGGCCGAGCATCTTGTGGCCGCTGAACACCGCGAAGTCCACGCCCAGGTCGTGGAGGTCGACGGGGCCGTGCGGGACGGACTGGCAGGCGTCCAGCACGGTGAGCGCGCCCACGCGCCGGGCGGCGTCCACGAGGGTGCGCACCGGGTTGACGGTGCCCAGCACGTTCGACTGGTGGGTGAACGCGACGACCTTCGTGCGCTCGTTGACCAGGGTGTCGAGGCCGGACAGGTCCAGGCGGCCCTCGTCGGTCACGCCGAACCAGCGCAGCGTGGCGCCGGTGCGGGCGGCGAGCTGCTGCCACGGCACGAGGTTGGCGTGGTGCTCCATCTCGGTGACGACGATCTCGTCGCCGGGTCCGAGGCGGAACCGCTCGGCCTCGGGGCCGGCCGTGGCGGCGTTGCCCATCGCGTACGCGACGAGGTTGACGCCCTCGGTCGCGTTCTTGGTGAACACGACCTCGCCGTAGTCGACGCCGACGAAGTCCGCGATCTTCTGCCGCGCGGCCTCGTAGGCGTCGGTGGCCTCCTCGGCCAGCTGGTGCGCGCCGCGGTGCACGGCGGCGTTGGCGGTCTCCAGGAAGGCGCGCTCGGCGTCGAGGACCTGCCTCGGGCGCTGCGAGGTGGCGCCGGAGTCCAGGTAGACCAGCCGCCTGCCTTCCCGCACGGTGCGGCCCAGGATCGGGAAGTCCGCGCGCACGGTAGCGACGTCCAGTGGAGCGGCGGTGGTGGTCACGGCTCCGACGCCTCCTCTCGGTACGAAGGTCACAACAGGTGCAACGTCAGCCGGTGGTGGCGGCTTCCGGCTTGCCGATGTACTTCACGTAACCCTCGGCCTCCAGCTGGTCGGCCAGCTCGGGGCCGCCGGACTCGACGACGCGGCCACCGGCGAAGACGTGCACGAAGTCGGGCTTGATGTACTTGAGGATCCGGGTGTAGTGCGTGATCAGCATCACGCCCGCCTCGCCGGACTCCTTGTACTTGTTCACGCCCTGCGAGACCACGCGCAGCGCGTCGACGTCCAGGCCGGAGTCGGTCTCGTCCAGGATCGCGATCTTCGGCTTGAGCAGGCCGAGCTGGAGGATCTCGTGGCGCTTCTTCTCGCCGCCGGAGAAGCCCTCGTTGACCGAGCGCTCGGCGAAGGCCGGGTCGATGTCGAGGTCGGCCATCGCGCCCTTGACCTCCTTGACCCAGTGCCGCAGGGCGGGGGCCTCGCCGCGCACGGCGGTGGCGGCGGTGCGCAGGAAGTTCGACATCGACACGCCGGGCACCTCGACCGGGTACTGCATGGCGAGGAACAGGCCGGCGCGGGCGCGCTCGTCCACGCTCATCTCCAGCACGTCCTCGCCGTCCAGCAGCACGCTGCCGGAGGTGACCTGGTACTTGGGGTGGCCGGCGATGGCGTAGGACAGGGTGGACTTGCCCGAGCCGTTCGGACCCATGATCGCGTGGGTCTCGCCGGACCTGATGGTCAGGTCGACGCCCTTGAGGATCTCCTTGGACGTCTCGTCGGTGGTGACCGAGACGTGCAGGTCCTTGATCTCCAGAGTGGCCATTGGTGCTCAGTTCTCCTGGTGTGGCAAGCGAAAGTCAGTTCGTGGTGGCGTTCGTGGCGGTGGTGACGTCCACGTAGACGTCACCGTCGCGGAGTTCGACGGCGAACACGTCGACCGGCTCGGTGGCGGGCGGCGAGGACGGGCGGCCGGTGCGCAGGTCGAAGCACGACCCGTGCAGCCAGCACTCCACGCCCTTGCGCGTGACCTCGCCCTCGCTGAGCGAGACCTCCGCGTGCGTGCACAGGTCGCGCAGGGCGTGGACGGCGTCGCCGTCGCGGACGAGCAGGACGGGGGTGTGCTCGTCGCCCACCTCGACCGCGAACGGCTTGCGGTCGTCGAGGTCGGCGACCGAGCACACCTTGATCACACGCCCACCGCTTCCAGTTCCGCCTCGATGGCGGCTTCCAGGCGCTCGCGCACCTCGGGAACGGTGATCTTGAGCAGGATCTCCTGGAAGAAGCCGCGCACGACCAGCCTGCGGGCCTGCTCCTCGGGGATGCCGCGCGCCTGGAGGTAGAACAGCTGCTCGTCGTCGAACCGGCCGGTGGCGCTGGCGTGGCCCGCGCCCTCGATCTCGCCGGTCTCGATCTCCAGGTTCGGCACCGAGTCGGCGCGGGCGCCGTCGGTCAGCACCAGGTTGCGGTTGAGCTCGAAGGTCTCGGTGCCCTCGGCCGCGGCGCGGATCAGCACGTCGCCGATCCACACGGTGTGCGCGTCGTCGCCCTGGAGCGCGCCCTTGTAGACCACGTTGCTGCGGCAGTTGGACACCGCGTGGTCGATGAAGGGGCGGTGCTCCAGGTGCTGGCCCGCGTCCGCGAAGTACAGGCCCAGCAGCTCGGCGTCGCCGCCGCGGCCCGCGTAGGTCACCACGGGGGTGATGCGGACCAGGTCGCCGCCGAGGGTGATGACGGTGTGCTTGAACGAGGCGTCGCGGCCCAGCTTGGCGTGGTGGGCGGACACGTGCACGGCGTCGTCGGCCCAGTCCTGGATGGCCACGACGGTCAGGTGCGCGCCGTCCTCGACGACGAACTCGACGTTGTCGGCGTAGGCGCCGGAGCCGCGGTGGTCGATGACGACGACGCCCTCGGCGAACTGCCTGGCGTGCACCTGGAGGTGGCCGTAGGCGACGCCGCCCCGGCCGGGGCCGGTGACCGTGACGGTGGTCGCCTCGGACTTCGCGTCACCGGGCAGCGTGATGACGGTGGCCTCGGTGAACGAGGTCCACGCCTGGGCGGCGACGCGGTCGCCGGGGGTGCCGGCCACGCCGAGGCGCCGGTCGTCGCGACCGACGGTCTCGGCGGTCACGCCTTCGGCCGCGACGACCTCGACGGTCGGCTTCGCGGTGGCCTCGGCGCCGTTGTGCAGGTTGGCGAGGCGCTTCATGGGGGTGAAGCGCCAGATCTCCTCGCGGCCCCCGGGCACCTCGAACGCGGCCACGTCGAAGGACGTGAAGTGGTCCGCGCGCGAGGAGACGGGGGCGCCCGCGCCGTGCGAGTGGGCCGTCAGGCCGTGCTGCTGGTCTTCGGTGGTGACGGCCATGTCAGCCGACGGCCCCTTCCATCTGAAGCTCGATCAGGCGGTTCAACTCCAGCGCGTACTCCATGGGCAGCTCGCGCGCGATGGGCTCGACGAACCCGCGCACGATCATGGCCATGGCCTCGTCCTCGTTGAGACCGCGGGACATGAGGTAGAACAGCTGGTCCTCGGAGACCTTCGAGACCGTGGCCTCGTGGCCCATCGCCACGTCGTCCTCGCGGACGTCGACGTAGGGGTAGGTGTCCGAGCGGCTGATGTTGTCCACCAGCAGCGCGTCGCACTTGACCGTGGACTTCGAGTGGTGCGCCCGCTTGTTGACCTGGACCAGGCCGCGGTAGGAGGTGCGGCCGCCGCCGCGCGCCACCGACTTCGACACGATCGTGGACGACGTGTGCGGCGCCATGTGGACCATCTTCGCGCCCGCGTCCTGGTGCTGGCCCTCGCCCGCGAACGCGATCGAGAGGACCTCGCCCTTGGCGTGCTCGCCCATCAGGAACACGGCCGGGTACTTCATGGTGACCTTGGAGCCGATGTTGCCGTCGATCCACTCCATGGTCGCGCCCTCTTCGGCCTTGGCGCGCTTGGTGACCAGGTTGTAGACGTTGTTCGACCAGTTCTGGATGGTCGTGTAGCGGCAGCGGCCGCCCTTCTTGACGATGATCTCCACGACCGCGGAGTGCAGCGAGTCCGAGGAGTAGATCGGCGCGGTGCAGCCCTCGACGTAGTGCACGTAGGCGCCCTCGTCGACGATGATCAGCGTGCGCTCGAACTGGCCCATGTTCTCGGTGTTGATCCGGAAGTAGGCCTGGAGCGGGATCTCCACGTGCACGCCCTTCGGCACGTAGATGAACGAGCCGCCCGACCACACCGCGGAGTTCAGCGCGGAGAACTTGTTGTCACCGGCCGGGATGACGGAGCCGAAGTACTCCTTGAACAGCTCCGGGTGCTCCTTGAGGCCCGTGTCGGTGTCCAGGAAGACGACGCCCTGCTCCTCCAGGTCCTCGCGGATCTTGTGGTAGACCACCTCGGACTCGTACTGGGCGGCGACACCGGCGACGAGGCGCTGCTTCTCGGCCTCCGGGATGCCCAGCCGGTCGTAGGTGTTCTTGATGTCCTCGGGCAGGTCTTCCCAGGTCGCGGCCTGCTTCTCGGTCGACCGGACGAAGTACTTGATGTTCTCGAAGTCGATGGCCGAGAGGTCGGAGCCCCAGGTCGGCATCGGCTTGCGGTCGAACAGGCGCAGGGCCTTGAGCCGGTAGTCCAGCATCCACTCGGGCTCGTTCTTCTTGGCCGAGATGTCCCGAACGACGTCCTCGTTCAGGCCCCGGCGAGCGCTCGCGCCTGCCACGTCCGAGTCGGCCCAGCCGAACTCGTAGTTGCCGATGCTCGCCAGGGTCTCTTCCTGGGTGAGCGGGGCTGTGGTGGTGCGCTGCTCGGCAGCGGCAGTCATGCGGGCTCCCCTCCATCTGGGATCCGGGGTGTGTTCGGGATGTGCGTCGTGCACACGGCATCGCCGCGCGCGATCGTGGCCAGGCGCTGCACGTGCGTGCCGAGCAGGTCGGCGAACGCCGCCGTCTCGGTCTCGCACAGCTGAGGGAACTCGGCCGCGACGTGCGCGACGGGGCACAGGTGCTGGCAGAGCTGCTCCCCCGCCCCCACGTGCCGCGCCGAGGCAGCGTAGCCCTCCCTGGTCAACGCGACCGCCAGGGCCTTGGCCCGTCCGGCGGCGTCGGGTTGGGCCACGATGGCCGCCCGGTGCTGTTCGACGAGCGCGGAGACGCGACGCCGCGCGAAGGCCCGTACCGCCTCCTCCCCGCCCTGTTCGGCGAGGAACCGCAGCGCGGCCACGGCGAGGTCGTCGTAGGCGTGCCCGAAGCGGGCCCGCCCCTGCTCGGTCAGCAGGAAGAGCTTGGCCGGGCGACCCCGGCCGCGCTGCCCCCGTCGGGGGGCCTCCCTGCTGGTCGCCTCGCCGTCGGCCACCAGCGCGTCGATGTGCCTGCGCACCGCCGTGGGGCTCAGGCCCAGCTGCTCCGCGACCGAGGCCGCGGTGACCGGGCCCTGCTCCAGCAGCAGGCGTGCGACGGCGTGCCGGGTCCGCCCGTCGTGCCCGGCGGGCACGGCGGTCAGGTGCTCCCCGACGTTTTTCACAACACCAGTGTTGCGTATTTCGTCGGCGCTCGCAAAGATCGCCCCGCGTCGGGTGACCCGACTCACCCCCGGGAGGCGGTCGATACCCTTCCGGCGTGACGGCGGGCGGAATGGTGACGGGCGATCGGGCTGAGCTCCGCGAGGCGGCGCCGCTGGACGCGCCGGAGCGCCGCCAACTCGACATCATCCGCCGCTGGGGCACGGTCGGCGCGCTGCTGCTGGTCGTCGGCTCGCTCGGGTCCGGCGCGGCCCCGGTGTTCAGCCCGCTGCCGGGCACGCCGCTGCTGGGCCTGTTCGTGCGGATGCCGACCGCCTCCATGGCCGTGGTCTGGACCGGCATGTTCATGGTGGTGTCGGCGTGGCTGTGGCTGGGCCGGTTCGCCCGGCCGGGCAGGCCGCGGCTGATGACGCGCAGCCAGCTCGACCGGACGCTGCTGATGTGGATCACGCCGCTGGTGTTCGTGCTGCCCATGTTCAGCCGGGACGTCTACAGCTACCTGGCCCAGTCGCAGATCGCGGCCAACGGCCAGGACCCCTACGAGCTGGGCCCGGCCACGGCGCTGGGCGTCGAGCACCCGCTGACCAAGAACGTGCCGAACATCTGGCGCGAGACGCCCGCCCCGTACGGGCCGCTGTTCCTGGCCGCCGGGCGGGTCATCTCCATGGTGACCGGCGACAGCGTGCTGCCCGGCGTGTTCCTGCACCGGCTGCTGGTGCTGCTGGGCCTGGCCATGATCGTGTGGGCGCTGCCCCGGCTCGCGCGCCGGTTCGGCGTGCCGCCGGTGAGCGCGCTGTGGCTGGGCGCGGCGAACCCGCTGGTGCTGTTCCACCTGGTCATCGGCGTGCACAACGAGGGCCTGGCGATCGGGCTGATGCTGGTCGGCCTGGAGCTGGCGCTGCGGAAGATGCCCACCACGCCCGGCGCGCCGATGACGCGCGAGGAGCTGGTGTGGATCGCGCTGGGCGCGACCATGATCACCATGGGCGCGGCGGTGAAGATCCCGGCCGCGCTGGCGCTGGGCTTCCTCGGCGTGATGATCGCCCGCCGGTGGGGCGGCCGGTTCTCCGACCTGGTGCGCGCGGCGCTGCTGTTGTCGCTGGTCTCCGGCGTGGTCATGGTGGGCACGTGCGTGGGCACGGGCCTGGGCTTCGGCTGGGTGCAGACGCTGAGCGTGGCCTCCGAGGTCAAGAGCTGGATGTCGCCGCCGACCGCGATGGGCTTCCTGGGCGGCGGGCTGGGGCTCGTGCTCAAGCTGGGCAACCACACCGAGTCGATGATCGTCCTCATGCGGCTGGTGACGCAGGCGGTGTCGGTGGCGATCGCGGCGACGCTGCTGTGGAAGGCGTTCCAAGGTCGGATCAAGGCGGTCAACGGGCTGGGCGCGGGCCTGGGCGCGGTGCTGGTGCTGGGGCCGGTGCTCCAGCCGTGGTACGTGCTGTGGGCGGCGTTGCCGCTGGCCACGGCGGTGCTGGCGCGCCGGTTCCGGGTGTTCGCGACCACCGCCAGCGCGGTCATCGCGGTGGTGCTGCCCCCCACCGGCTCGGCGTTCGACGGCCGCGCCTACATCGTGCCGCAGGCCGTGCTGGGCGCGCTGGTCGCGTTCGCGGTGTGCGTGCTGGTGGCGCGCCGCCAGGTGCTCCCGCTGCTGCGGCGGGACCCGGTGCCCGGCTCGGTGTGAGCCGCCGCGGCGCGCGCCCCGGCAGTCCCGAGGTGTAACCGGTTGCCCGGTTCGGCCGAGACACGGTTGCTGGGATGATCGGCCGCGTCCGGGGAGGGATGCCGTATGACCGACGTGCCGCAGGAGCAGATCCGGTTCGCCGTGGTGCTCAACGGCGGGGTGAGCCTGGCCGTGTGGATGGGCGGGGTCGTGCTGGAGCTGGACCGGCTCACCAGGGGTGACGGCCCGTACGCGCGGCTGCTGGACATGGTCGGCAGCACCGCGCGCGCCGACGTCATCACCGGCACGTCCGCGGGCGGCATCAACGGTGCCGCCCTGGCGTTGTCGCAGGTCAACGCCAGTGCCAGGCTGGAGCGGCTGCGGGACCTGTGGGCCGAGCAGGGCCGCATGGAGCAGCTGCTGCGGACCCCGTTCCGGGGCCAGCCGGTGTCGCTGCTGCGGGGCGACGAGTTCTTCCTGCCGCGGCTGCGGGAGGCGCTGGGGCGGCTGACCGCGGACTTCGAGCCGACACCGCAGCACGAGCGGCCGGTCGACCTGCGCATCACCACCACGCTGCTGACCGGCGTGCCCACGGTCACCCACGACGACCTGGGCCAACCCCTGGTGCAGTCGTCCCACCAGGGCAGCTTCTCGTTCCGCCGCGACCCGGGCGGGCGCGACGACTTCACCGCCGAGCGGCTGCCCGCGCTCGTGGAGCGCCTCGCGCTGGCCGCCCGCTCCTCGGCGTCGTTCCCGTTCGCGTTCGAACCGTCGTTCATCCCCGTCGCGCCCGGCGCGCCCGACCAGGGCCGGCCGAACATGGCCGAGGTCGCCTCGTGGGCCAACGGCACCGACAACCGGTCGCGCTTCGCGGTCGACGGCGGCGTGCTGGTCAACACGCCCACGCGGGAGGCGCTGGAGGCCATCGACCGGATGCCCGCCGAGGGGCCGGTGCGGCGGGTGATGCTGCTGGTGTTCCCGCACGCCCGCGACGAGGTCGTGGAACCGGTGGCGCCGGTGGACGGCGCGCTGCCCAGCACCGTCGCCACCGGCGGCAGCCTGCTGGGCGCCCTGACCAGCCAGAGCGGCCGCACCTACGTGGAGCGCATCGAGGAGCACAACCGCAACGCCGCCTCCCGCCGCGGCGGCCGCAACGCGCTGCTGGACCGGCTGGCGTCGGGCGGCTCGGTCACCGCGAAGCTGTACGCGCTGGCCGGCACGCTGCACGAGCACTACGAGGACGTGCGCATCCGGCACGCGGCCCGCGACGTCACCGCCCGCCAGTTCGAGGTGCCCGGTGCCAACACGGCCGGTTGGACGTTCGAGCGGGTGCGCGCGGCGGCCGAGGCGGCCCAGCGGGCGCACCACGCCGAACGGGGCAGCCTGCCGTACGTGCCGGCCGCGCCGCAGCCCACCGCGCTGCCCGAGCGCGGCTGGCCGTGGGGCATCGCCATGGCCGAACGGCTCGCCTCGGCGGCGATGGACCTGCTCAAGCGCCTCGTCTGGGTGATGCCGGACGCGCAGCGGCTCGGCCTGGCTCGCACCGACCTGCACGACGTGCGCTCCCGGCTGCGCGCCCTGCGGTCCCGGCTGGACGAGCACTGGACCACCGCCGAGCCGGAGGAGCTGGACCAGGAGTACTGGGAGCGGCGGCTGCGCCGGTTCGCCGAGCGGATGCTGACCGCGCCGGACGACGTCGGGCAGCGGGTGCGCGAGCAGGTCGACCGCATCGCGGACATCCTCGGCGACGCCCACGACATCCTCGACGGCCTGGACGACGAGCAGCTGCGCATGGGGGTGCTGCGGTCGTGGCACCGGCTGCTCACCGAGCCGCGCACCGAGGCGGAGGCCGAGGCCGGCCTGACCGGGGACGAACTGTGGCTGTCGCGGGCGCTGGCGCTGGAGGTGGCGACCACCTGCCTGGCCGACGACACGCGCGGCGAGCTGGACCAGGCCGTGGAGCTGGTGCAGATCAGCCTCCAGACCCGCAACGCGTTCGCCGAGTACAGCCTCACCCCCGACGACAAGGCGGGCGGCGCGTCGCTGAGCCGGTTCTCCGGGTTCCTCAAGCGGTCCTGGCGCGTCAACGACTGGATCTGGGGCCGCCTCGACGGCGCCACCATGCTGTGCAAGGTCGTGTTCGACCCGAAGCGGCTGCTGCGGGTCGACCGGCTCACCGGCGCCGACGGCGACCCCGTCCAGCGGGCCGGGCGGCGCGTCGACGAGCTGGTCGCCGCCCTGTTCGGCGAAGGGCTGCCGGCCGACCTGCGGCCGTGCGCGGAGAAGGCCAAGCACGAGCTGGCCCGCGTGTACGCGGACCCCGACGGCGACCACCCGCCGACGTGCGCGGCGCTGGCCGAGCTGGCCTCGTGGGCGCTGCACATCCAGATCGTGTGCGAGGAGCTGCCCGCGCTGCGCGCCGCGATCCTGGCCGACCGGCTGGAGGGCGCGGACCGGCGCTCGCGCGGCGAGCTGTTCCTGGAGGAGCAGGCGGCGCTGCTGGCGCGGCTGCCCGTGCGCACCGACGCCGAACGGGTCGAGGTGGGCCTCCAGGCGCTGCGGGCGTTCGACCGGGCGGGCATCGGGCGCGAGCCGCTGGTGCAGGAGGCGAGCAGCGACCAGGTCATCCGCACCGCGGCGACGGCGGCGGCCGTGGCGGTCACCGTGGTCGACAGCGAGAACTCCGGGCTGGGCACGGCGAAACCGCTGACCAGGGCGTTGCGCGGGGCGGCGCTGCTGCCGTACTGGACGATCACCGGGCTGACCCGGGGCGGCCAGTTGGCGCAGTTCCTCGGGCTGCTGGGGTTCGCGCTGGGCGGCGCGCTGCTGGTGCTGTCGCTGTTCGACCTGCTGCCGCCGTGGGCGGTGGGCCCGGCGGCGGCCCTCGGCGGCGGCACGCTGCTGGCCGCGTTCGGGTACGCGGCGCTGCGGTCCGGGACGCTGCTGCACGGCCTGGTGCTGCTGTCACCGGTGATCCCGCTGGTCACGGTGGCGATCGACCGGACGCGGGACGCGATGGCCGGCGGCGAGACCGGCGACCAGGCCACCACCGGCATGGTCGCGGTGGGCGGCGTGCTGCTGGTCGTGGTGGGCCTGCTGGTCATCGGCAGCCTGCCCGCGCCGGTCGGCACTCCGCTGGCGGTGCTGGCGAAGATCAGGCTCAAGCCGCGGCTGCTGCTGCGGGTGCTGGTCGCGGCGGCGATCGTGGTCGGCGTGTGGGTGTTCGTGCGGTTCCGGCTCTACGACCTGCCGCCCGTGTTGGTGGTCGTGGGCACGGTCGTGGCCGTCCTGTTCGGCGCGGTCACCTCCTACGTGCTGGGCAGCTCGCTGCGGCGGTGGCGGCAGGTCGACGGCGCGTGGGACACCGAGCCGGCCGAGCCGCCCGCGTCGGCGACCGCCGGGTGGGCCGCCGTGTACGGGTCCGCGCTGCTGGTGGTGGCCGCCGCGGTGCAGGTGTTCGAGCTGCGGTTCACCGGGTGGGAGGCGGTGCTGGTCACGGCGCTGGCGTTCGGGCTGGTGCTGCTGTTCGTGACCACGTGGTGGGTGCCGCTGCGGGCCCGGCGCACCATCGCGACGTCGCTGGTCGAGCAGATGGCGATCGTGGACTTCGACCCGGACGACGTGGAGGGCGCGCTCCTGCGGCGCCTGGAGGGCCACGGCATGCTGTTCAAGTTCCTCACCGAAGTGGCCCCCGACGGCCACCTCCGCCTGAACTCGAACGGCCAACGCGTGGCCCACCGCGTCCGCCGCCTCTCCACCACAGGCACAGACCGCGACTAACCCCGCGAGTCGTACGCCCAGAACGCGCGTGTCGTACGTTCAGGACCCCTGAACTCCATGTTCAGGAACCCCGAGCCGCACATCCGGTTGTCCTGAACGTGGAACTCGGGGGTCCGGGACGTACGACACGGTGGGCCGGAACGTACGACTCGCGGGGTCAGGCGGCTAGGGCTGCGGTGGGGCTGGTGGTGGGCAGGCCGGCTCGGGCGTAGAGGGCCTCGAAGGTGTCCAGGGTGGTGGACAGGGCGTGGGCGGCGATCAGGTCGCTGCTCGCCGCGCCCATGCGGGCCGTCACGGCCGGGTCGGCGAGCACGGCGTGCAGGCGGTCGGCCAGGCCCCGGACGTCGCCGGGGGTGAACAGCCAGCCGTTGCGGCCCGGCCGGCACAGGTGCGGCAGCGCCATCGCGTCGGCCGCCACCACCGGCCGGCCCGCGGCCATCGCCTCCATGGTGGCCAGGCTCTGGAGCTCGGCGATGCCCGGCATGCAGAACACGTCGGCCGACGCGTAGGCGTCCAGCAGCTCCTCCTCGGACACGAACCCCCGGAACCGCACCCGGTCGGCGATGCCCAGGTGGCGCGCCAGCAGCTCCCACTCCGCCCGGCACGACCCGTCGCCCACGACCTCCGCGCGCAGGCGCGGCACCAGCGCCACCGCGCGCAGCAGCTCGTCCACGCGCTTCTCCTCGTCCAACCGGCCCACGAACAGCACGGTCGGCGCGTCCGCGCGCCGCTCGGGGCGCCGGCCCCGGTACCGGTCGACGTCGATACCGCACGACACCGGCACCGCCCGCGGCGGGAACCCGTTGTCGTGCAGCAGCTCCACGGCCCGCGGCGTCGGCGCGGTCACCACGTCCGCCACCCCGTACACCCGGCCCAGGTCGCGCCACGCCCACCGCGACGCCGCGCCCCGCAACCACTCCGGCACCCGCGCGTGGCCGAACAGGTTCTCCGGCATGAAGTGGTTGGTCGCCACCGTCGGCACCCCCAGCTCCGCCGCCCGCCGCAGCACGAACCGCCCCACCACGAAGTGCGCCTGCACGTGCACCAGGTCCGGCCGCAACCGGTCCAGCAGCACCTCCACGTCCCGGCGCACCTCCCACGGCAGCCCTATCCGGAACGTCCGGTGGAACGGCGTGCGGTGCGACCTCAGCCGGTGCACGGTGAGGCCGTCGACGTGCTCGAAGCCCGCCCGCCCCGTCGGGGACGCGCAGATCACGTGCACGTCGTAACCCCGGCCGGCGAGGCCGACGGCCAACCGGTGGGCGAACCTGGCCGCGCCGTTGACGTCCGGTGGGAAGGTGTCCGCGGCGATCACGACCCGCTGGGCGCGTCCGTCGTTCACAGTCTTCTCCGTTCTGGTGGGAACTGCTCGTGGTCCACGTGCCAGCGCCACCACGCCGCCGACGGCGACCAGGGCGCAGGCGAGTTCGGCCAGGGCGACGGCGCCGCTGGTCCGGTTCGCCTCGCCGAGCAGCCCCGCGCCGATGCCGACGGCCACGAGCGGGTCCACCACGGTGAGGCAGGCGACCGCCAGGTGCGGCGGTCCACTGGCGTAGGCGTGCTGGGTGAACCAGCCGCCGATGATCAGGGCGACGGCGATGCCCGCCGCCGACAGCGCGGTCGTCCAGGACACGCCGCCCCGCTGGACGTCCTGGGACACCGCGCGCATGAGCACGGACACCAGGCCGTAGGCGACACCGGCCGCCGTGCCGAACCCGAGGGCCCGCGCCGTCGGCCGCTTCGCCAGCACCCCCAGCAGGGCGGGCCCGGCGACCAGGCCGAGCGCCAGCAGCCCGGCCCGCACCTCCGCCTCCGGCGCGACCGCGGTGGCCGTGGCGCTGCCCGCGGCCAGCAGCACGAAGGCGCCCACCCCGAGCGTGGTCACCAGCACCGCGGGCAGCTCGCGGCGGCGCCCGTCCAGCAGCGCCGTGATGCCGATCGCCACCACGCCCACCGGCTGCACCACGCTCAGCGGCGCCATCCCCAACGCCACCGCGTGCACCCCGGAGCCGACGACGAGCAGCAGCAGGCCCAGCAGCCACCGCGGCCGGCGCACCAGCTCCGACAGCCTCGGCGCGCCACCACCCGCCCGCACCGCGTCGTGCTGGAAGCGCGCGGCGAAGGCGAAGCACACCGCGCCCAGCACCGCCAGCGCCACCGCGAACCACGTCACGACGACACCCCCCGGCGGACCGCGGCCGCGGCCAAGGCGAACAGCAGGCCGTAAAGCAGGACGAACAGCACCCGTTCGAAAAGACCCAGCAGAACCGCGCCGCTGCCCGGCCGGACCACCGCGACGTGGCTGAGCATAAAAGCGACGGAGGTGATTCCGGCAGCCACGGAAAAACGTCGAACCGCGGTACTGGCGGTGAACGTCCGGGAAACCAACCACCCCGCCAGCGGCAGCGCCGCGAACATCACCGCCCCCGCGTACCGGTGCACCGCGCCCGAGAACGACGTCGGCTCGCCCACCGGGTCCGTCGGGAACACCGCGGCCACCGCCAACCCCGCCGACCACAGCCCCATCAGCCACGACGCCGCCCCGCGCCCCGGCAGCCCCGACCGCACCAGCGCCAGCAGCAGCCCCGCCGACGCCGCCGACAGTGACAGCGCGGTCACCGTCAGCAGCACCGCGCCGTCGTCCACGAAGATGTAATCGCTGACGGTGTGCCGCACCGGGCTCAATTCACCGACCGAAACCACGTGCAGGTACCCGACCGGGAGCAATGAGCCGATCAGCCCAACCACGGCCAACGGCAGCACCACCGCCCGGCTTTTCCCCCTGAATCCCGCCACAACAGGAATCCTGGTGGGCCGACCGCACCGAAAGATATCCGGAACGCCCCCGAGGAAACCCTGAGGCGACCCCCGGGATCCCTGGTAGGGCTGACCCCACCACCGGCCCCAACCGGCCAGGTCCTACGCTTCGCTGTCGTGAGCCCGCACCCCCAGCACCCTGCCGTGGAAGTGTCGGGGCTGGTCAAGCGCTACGGCTCCACCGTCGCGGTGAACGGACTCGACCTCACCCTCGACACCGGCTCCGTCCTCGCGCTGCTCGGCCCCAACGGCGCCGGCAAGACCACCACCGTCGAGGTGTGCGAGGGGTTCCGCCGAGCCGACGCCGGGCAGGTCCGCGTCCTCGGCCTCGACCCCGCCCGCGACGGCGACCGGCTGCGGGCCCGCATCGGCGTCATGCCGCAGGGCGGCGGTGGCTACCCCGGCGTGCGCGCCGACGAGCTGCTCCGCCTCGTCGCCGCCTGCGCCGCCAACCCCCACGACCCCGCGTGGCTGCTCGACGTGCTCGGCCTGGCTTCCGTCGGCCGCACCCCCTACAAGCGCCTCTCCGGCGGCCAGCAGCAACGCCTGTCCCTCGCCTGCGCCCTCGTCGGCCGCCCCGAGCTGGTGTTCCTCGACGAACCCACCGCCGGCCTCGACCCGCAGGCCCGCCACCTCGTGTGGGACCTCGTCGCCGCCCTGCGCGCGGACGGCGTGAGCGTGCTGCTCACCACCCACCTCATGGACGAGGCCGAAGCCCTCGCCGACCAGGTCGTCATCGTCGACGCCGGCCGCGTCGTCGCCCAGGGCAGCCCCGCCGAGCTGACCACCCGGCACGACGAGCAGCAGCTCCGCTTCCGCGCCCGACCCGGCCTGGACCTGACCCTGCTCCGCGACGCCCTGCCCGAGGGCATGGAGGTCCGCGAGACCACCCGCGGCGCCTACGTCGTGCAGGGCACCATCGACCCGCAGGTCGTCTCCACCGTCACCTCCTGGTGCGCCCAGCAGGGCGTGCTCGCCGAAGAGCTGACCGTGGCCAGGCGGAGCCTGGAAGACGTGTTCCTGGAGCTGACCGGCAGGGAGCTGCGCTCGTGACCGAACACCGGTTCGCCCCCGGCACCTTCACCCCCGCACCCGGCCGCGGCAACCTCGCCCGGATGCTGTTCGCCCAGGCCCGCACCGAGACCGCGCTCACCCTGCGCAACGGCGAACAGGTCCTGCTCACCGTCCTCATCCCGGTCGCGCTGCTGGTCGCGATGAGCCTCATGGCGGTCATCCCCGTCCCCGAGCCGCGCGTCGCCTCCGCCACCGCCCGCGTCCTCGCGCTCGCGGTCATCTCCTCCGCCTTCACCGGCCAGGCCATCGCCCTCGGCTTCGACCGCCGCTACGGCGTGCTCAAACGCCTCGCCGCGACCGCCCTGCCCCGCTGGCTGCTCGCCGCCGGCCGCGTGACCGCCGGACTGGCCGTCGTCGCCGTGCAGGTGCTCATCCTCTCCGTCGTCGCGCTCCTGCTCGGCTGGCGGCTCCCGCCCGTCGGCGGCCTGCTGTGGGCGGTCGCGCTCCTCGTCCTCGGCTCCCTGACCTTCGGCGCCCTGGGCGTCCTGCTCGGCGGGGCGCTGCGCGCCGAGGTCGTCCTCGCCCTCGCCAACATCGCCTGGTTCGTGCTGCTGCTCATCGGCGGCGTCGCCCTCGGCGTCGACACCCTGCCCGCGTGGCTGGGCGTGATCGTGGACGCACTTCCGTCCGCCGCCCTCGCCGAAGGGCTGCACCACGCGGTCGTCGACGGCGCCGCCCCCGCGCTCCACCACGTGTTGGTGCTGGTCATCTGGGGTGCCGCCGCGGGAGCCCTGGCGACCAGGACCACCCGGCTCGACTGACCCCGCCCGGAACGCCCCCCGCCGCGGTACCTACCATCGGGAGGTGCCCGCCTGGTTCACCACCGCCCTCAGCCGGTTCCAACGCGCCTTCGCCGTCGCCGTGGTCATCGCCCAAGGCGGCATCGCGGTCACCGGCTCGATCGTGCGCGTGACCGGCTCGGGCCTCGGCTGCCCCACCTGGCCCCAGTGCTTCGAGGGCAGCCTCGTGCCCACCGAGCACCCCGAGGTCGCCTCCCTGCACCAGTGGGTCGAGTTCGGCAACCGCACCCTCACCGGCGTGGTCGGCGTCATCGCCGCGCTGTGCGTGCTCGCCGCCTGGTTCAACCGGCCCCGCCGCAAGCGCGTGGTGACCCTCGCCCTCGTGCAGTTCGGCGGCGTGGTCCTCCAGGCCCTCATCGGCGGCGTCACCGTGCTCACCGGCCTGCTGTGGTGGACCGTGTCCGTGCACTTCCTCGTGTCGATGGCGCTCGTCTGGTTCGCCGTGCTGCTGGTCGCCTCCCTCGGCGAGGGCGACGAACCCGCCCGGCCCCTCGTGCCCCGGCCCCTGATGGCGCTCCAGACCGTGCAGGCCGTCGTGCTCGGCCTCCTGCTGCTGGCCGGCACCTTCGTCACCGCCGCCGGACCGCACGCCGGCGACGCCGACACCCCGCGCCTGGACGCGCCCGTCGACACCCTGTCCCAGCTGCACGCCGACCTGCTGTTCCTGTTCCTCGGCATGCTCGTCGCGCTCGGCTTCGCGCTCAAGGGCCACCCCGTGCCGCGCCGGCCCTACTACGTGCTCGTCGGCGTGGTCGTCGCCCAAGGCGCCCTGGGCATGGTCCAGTACTGGACCGGCGTGCCCGAGGTGCTCGTGTCGCTGCACGTGCTCGGGGCCGGCGCCGTCGTCGTCGCCACCGCCGCCCTGTGGGTGTCCACCAGGGAGCGGGCTCACCGCGCCGAGGACGGCCTCCGCTCCCAGACCGCGGGCAGCTCCGTCGCCAGCCACGTGTAGAGGTCGTCGACCGCGCGCAGCCGCATGGCCCGCTCCGGGTCACCGCTCATCAGCCGCATCCCCGCCTCGGTCAGCTCGCGCACGCTGACCAGGGCGTCCAGCTTGGCCTGCACCAGGTCGGCCCACCGCTTCTCGTTGATGCGGTACTGCGCCGCCTGCCTGCCCCGCCGGGTCCGCTTGGTCACCAGACCCGCGTTGACCAGGAACTTCAGGTTCGTGCTGATCGAACCGCTGCTCGCCTCCAGCTCCTGCGACAGCTCCGCGGCCGTGCGCTCGGTCGGCTGGCACACGAGCAGGTAGCCCATGATGCGCCCCCCGATGAGCGGGAAGCCCTCCTTCTCGAAGTGCGCCGCGAACCTCTCGATCCACGCCGACAGCCGGGTCTCCCGTCCGACGCTCACCGCGACCCCCTTTGTGCTTCGGTCAACACTGAAACCATAGTAGGTCGCGTGCTGATCTTCGCGCAAAGGTGTGGCGCCGCGTGTCGGGTTCGGGGGCGCCGAACGCACGACACGCGAGGGCCGAGCGCATGACACGCGGGGTCCGAACGCACGACACGCGAGGGCCGGGCGCATGACACGCGGGTCAGAGGCGGCGCAGGCCGGCCAGGACCCGTTCCATCAGGCCCAGGTCCGGTTGTTCGGTGGAGGCGGTGTCGTGGACGTCGATCAGGCCGCGTTCCGCCATGTCGCCGAGCAGCACCTTCGCCACGCCCAGGGGCAGGCGCAGCAGGGCGGCGACCTCGGCGACCGACCGGGGGTGGTCGACGAGGTTGATCACCTCGTGGTACTCGGCCTTCATGCCGCCCGGGTAGTCCCAGTCCACCGCGGAGACCAGGGTCTCGATCTCCAACTGGTAGGACGAGGTGGTGCGCCCCCCGGTCCACGAGTAGGCGCGGACGATCGACGCCGCCTCCTCCCGGGGGTACTCGAAATCGTCGTCGTCGAACACCGGGCGGTGCGGCTTGGTGTCCCCCGTGTCGCCGGTGTCGGCGGCGGCCGGCTCGTCCGGTTTCGGCCCGGCGCCCGGCTTGCGGCGCCCGGCGTCCAGGCTGAACCCGTTGAGCAGCGCCGCGAACGCTTGGTCCGACGACCCGGCGGGGTCTTGGTCGTGGCTCATAACCACCTCACGCGGACGGGCGGGCCATCATCCGCTTCGCGCCGTGGAGCTGGGCGCGCAGCTCGGGGGTGAGGAGCTGGCCGACCTGGTCGACCACGACGGTCATCTCGTAGGCGACCTGGCCGACGTCGGCGTCCGGCGCGGCGAGCACGGCCAGGCACGAGCCGTCGCGGATCGACATCAGCAGCATGATCCCGTACTGCATCTCGACCACCGACCTGAGCACGCTGCCGCCGTCGAAGCAGCGCGACGCCGACTCGGTCAGGCTCGCCACCCCCGCCGCGATCGCGGCCAGCTGGTCGGCCCGGTCCTCCGGCAGGCCGCTGGACGCGGTGAGCAGCAGGCCGTCCACCGAGATCACCACCGCGTGGGCCACTCCCGGCACGCGATCGGCGAAGTTGCTCACCAACCAGCCGAACTGGTCGACCTGTCGGGACTTCTGCGCGCTCATCCGTTGTTCTCCTGACCGGCTCGGTTCTCCCCGGACTCCTGCACACCTTGCCGGATACCGGTCTGGTAGCTGGACAGGAAACCGCGTGTCGCCTGCGGATCCCTCCGTACGGGTGCCACCGCGTCGGGTGCGCCCGGCCGTTCGGCCACCAGGTTCTCCACCAGGTTCTTGCGCGGCCGCCTCTTCGGCAGGCCTGACGCGCTCTCGGTCACGGGCGCCTCCCCGCGCTCGTGGTCTTCCGGCGCGCGGTGGCGCGCCGGCTCGGCGGGTCCGGTCGGCACGCGGGTGCCGCCGAACCACGTCGACCCGTTCCGCCGCGGCGCGGGCGACGGCGCCGGTGTCGGCGTCGGGGCCGGTGCGGGCGCGGCGGGGGGCGACGGATCTGTGGTGCGTCCGCTGAACGGCGACCAGCCGTCCTGCTTCAGCGGCACGACGGGCGGCAGCGGCGGCACCGCCGGCGGCATGATCAGCGATTGAGGGCCGGTGGACGGCGATTGCGGCAGCACCGGCTGCGGACCGGTGGACGGCGACTGAGGCAGCACCGGCTGCGGACCGGTGGACGGCGCGGGAGGGGTGGTGGGCGCGGAGGGCAGGCCGTGCGCGGGGAGCGGCTGCGGGCCGGTCGACGGTCCGCCGGGGAGGGGAACGGCCGGGGGGCGGGCGGCGGGCGAGGGGCCCGCCGGGGCGGAGCGCTGCGAACCGGACATGCCGAGGCCCGGGAGGCGTTGCGGCATGCCGGCCACGTGCTTGCCGTTGGCCGGCAGGGCGGGCGCCGGGACCTCCTGCCGCGGGACGGCGTGGGCGGGCGCGGGCCTGCCGGGCGCGGCGCCGACCGCGCGGACCAGCTCGGCGGGCAGCGCCACCACGGCGCGCAGGCCGTCGCCCTGCTCGCGCAGCACCACCTCGATGCCGTGCCGCCCGGCGAGCCGGCCGATCACGTACAGGCCGAGCTGGCGGGACACCGTCAGCTCGCCGGAGTCCTCGTCGGCGGCCAGCTCGATGCGGCGGTTGGCCTGGGCCAGGTCCTCCTCGGACATGCCGACGCCCTGGTCCACCACGTCCACCAGCACGCCGCCGCCGGGGCGGGCCCGGCCGCCGACCACGACCTGGGTGCGCGGCGGCGAGAACGTGGTGGCGTTGTCCAGCAGCTCGGCCACCAGCCGCACCAGGTCGCCCGCCGCGTAGCCGACGACCTCGACCGACGGCGTGGTCTGCACGACGACCCGCTGGTACTGCTCGATCTCGGACGCGGCGGCGCGCAGCACGTCGCCCAGCGGCACGGGCCGGGTGAAGCGGCGGGCCACGTCGCTGCCGGAGAGCACCATCAGGTTCTCGTTGTTGCGGCGCATCCGGGTGGCGAGGTTGTCGAGCTTGAACAGGTTCGCGAGCTGCTCGGGGTTCTCCTCCTGGCGCTCCAGCTCCTCCATGAGCTTCAGCTGCCGCTCCACCAGGCCCTGGCTGCGGCGGGACAGGTTGGTGAACGCGTTGCGCATCGCGGCGCGCAGGTCGGCCTGCTCGGCGGCGGAGCTGACGGCCTGCCGGTGCACCGCGTCGAAGGCGCGGGCGAGCTGGCCCAGCTCCTCCCGGGTGTGCACGGGCACGGGTTCGACGGACACGTCGGGCGCGGCGTTCTCGCGCAGCTGCGCCACCAGCGCGGGCAGCCGGTGCTCGGCCACGTCGAGCGCGGCGCCGCGCAGCGCCCGCAGGGAGCGCAGCAGGTAGCTGCCGACGACGAAGCCGATGCCGGCCGCCGCGAACAGCGACGCCAGCAGGATCACCGAGGCGGCGCCCGCGCGGTCGCTGGTGCTGTCCTGCAGGCGGGCGGCGGCGTCGGCGAGCTGGTCCTCCAGCGACCGCAGCTCGATGCCGACGAGCCCGAGCGCGGCCCGCGAGCTGCTGTTCCACTCGTCCACGGGCACGTCGGTCGAGACCACGCCGGGCACGCTGCGCACGTACTGGAACAGCCGGTTGCGGGTGTCCACGTCCGGGCCGGAGAACGTGGCCCGGTAGTCCTGCTGCTGCCGCGGCGTGGCGACGGCGGCGAAGTCGGCGAGCTTGTCCTCCTGGCGGGTCCAGGACTGCTCCAGCATGATCATCTCGTTGGCCAGCAACGTGCCCCGGCTGATGCCCGCGAGCACGGTGGCCTGCTGCCAGGACATCTGCTCGGCGGCCATGGCCAGGTTGTGCAGGGCCGTGGCGGTGCCGGACAGGGCGGGGTCGCCGAAGTCGCCGACCATGGCCTGGTCGAAGTCCAGCAGGGTGCGCAGCACCACGCTGTAGCCGCCGATGCCGCCCGCCAGGTCCACGGTGCCCGCGAGCACGCGGTCGCGCAGCTGCGGCAGGCCGTCGAGCTGCACCACCACGTCCTGGAAGCGGGCGCCGGCCACCTCGCCGAGCCGGGCGCGGGCGACGAGGTTCTTCACGCCGGCGGCGGCCGTGTCGGTGGTGCGGACCTGGGTCCGGAAGTCGTCCGCGTCGACGCCCTGGCCCTCGGCGCGCTGCGCGGCCAGCGCGCGTTCCGACTGCACGCCCTCGATCAGCGGGTCGAGCCCGGCGCGCAGCGTCACCAGCCGCTGCATCGCGGCGTAACCGTCCGCGCTCGCCACGTAGCCGCGGATCTGCACCAGGCCCGCGCCGACCGCCACCATCACGGGCACCGCCAGCACGGCGGCGAGCTTGATGGGCAGGCGCCAATTCCGCCAGTCCGCGACGGCGGACCACCACTGCCGTCGCGAGTTGTTGTCGCCAGTCACCAGACAAGCCCCGGAAAGTCCGTAGTTGTTTCAACTTTGAACGACGCCGACAGCTTTATGACGGCGGGCGGCGGATGTTGCTGCGCGATAGTAGGTGGTGGACAGGCCCGGGACAACGACCTTGCGGTCCGTCCTCATCCGATTGGCGCAGCGTGACGACCGACGGATCCATCGGACGCCTATTGAGACGTCTTGCGACGTCGCAGCGGAGCGACCCGCGCGAAGCCGGCCACCCGGTTGCCCCGGAGGCGTTGACTGTCGAGCCGGCGCGGTTACGCTGAGCACTCGCCGGCGATCCGCGCGATCCCCCGCGCGCGGCGCGGCAAATCCCCGTGGAGGATTGATG
>NZ_JBHWIE010000075.1:0-28635 GCF_042732085.1 Actinosynnema sp. NPDC059797 | reverse complement strand
TACCGGGACTGGACCGGGGTGCCGGTCCGCCCGAACGCTCCACCGCCCCTCGACGCGGCTGAGGCGGATGGGGTGGTCGAAGCACTTGCTCACCTGGTCGCTGGTCAGCACCTCGTCCGCCCGTCCTGCCGACAGGACGCGGCCTTCCCGCAGCAGCACGGCGTGCGTGGTGCCCGGCGGCAGCTCCTCCAGGTGGTGGGTGACGAGCACCGACGCCAGTTCCGGGTAGGTGCGCCGGAGCACGTCGAGTCGTTCGAGGAGCTGCTCGCGGCCTGCCACGTCGAGCCCGGTGGCGGGTTCGTCGAGCAGCAGGAGCCGGGGGCTGGGCATGAGCGCGCGGGCGATGAGGGTGCGCCCGCGCTCGCCCTGGGACAGCGTCGGCCAGGCGGCGACGCGTCGGGCGTCGAGGCCCAGCAGCCCGATCAGGCCGTCGGCCCGCTCGACCTCCGCCGCCGTCGGCGACCACCGCGGCACCCACTCCGCGGTGTTGGTCAGCCCGGTGAGCACGACCTCGCGCACGGTCAGCGGCGAGCGCGGGCCGCCACGCGGGTCGACGTGCCCCACGTGGGCGCGCAGGGCCCGCATGTCGACCCGGCCCAGCCGCTGCCCGAGCACTTCGACGCTGCCCCGCGTCGGGTGCGACACCGCGCCGAGCAGGCGCAGCAGCGTGCTCTTGCCGGCGCCGTTCGCGCCCAGCAGCGCCCAGTGCTCGCCCGCCCGGACGGTCAGCGAGACCTCTTGCAGGATCGGGTTGCCGTCGCGGACGAAGTCCACGCCGGACACCGACAGCAGCTCGGTCACGACCGGGCGCCCTTGCCCCGGTTGACCGCGGCGACGACGGCGTTGACCGACGCGGTGAGTACCGAGGTGTCCCACCCGCAGCCCCACGACAGCGCACCGTCCACCTCGCACCGCGCGTACGCGGCGGCGTGGCTGCCCGGACCGGTGGCGGTGGAGTGCTCGCTGTAGTCCAGGATGTCCACCGCCACACCGATCCCGCGCAGGGTGTCGGTCAGCGCCGACAGCGGCCCGTTGCCGGTGCCCTCGCACGAGCGCTCCACCCCGTCGACGCTGAGCCGGGAGGTGAACCGGTGCACGCCCGGGGAGGTTTCGGCCGTCGACCAGGACTCCACGGTGACCCAGCCTCCCAGGCCGGGGTCGACGTAGGTGGTGCGGAACAGCTCCCACAGCTCCTCGTGGGTCAACTCGCGCCCGGTGGCGTCGGTGACCCGCTGGACCGCGCGGGCGAAGTCCGGCCGCATGGCCTGCGGCAGGTCCAGCCCGCGGTGGGTGCGCAGCAGGTGCGCGATGCCGCCCTTGCCGGACTGCGAGTTGATCCGGATGACCTCCTCGTAGGTGCGGCCGAGGTCGCCGGGGTCGATCGGCAGGTACGGCACCTCCCACGGCACCTCCTCGGGCGGGACGCCCAGCTCGGCGGCCCTCTTGGCGTGGTGCGCCAGGCCCTTGGCGATCGCGTCCTGGTGGGTGCCGGAGAAGGCGGTGTGCACGAGGTCGCCGACGTAGGGGTGGCGCGGGTGCACGGGCAGCCGGTTGCAGTGCTCGACGACCTCGCGGACGGTGTCGATGTCGGAGAAGTCGACCATCGGGTCCACGCCCTGGGCGTGCAGGTTCAGCGCCAGGGTGACCAGGTCGACGTTGCCCGTGCGCTCGCCGTTGCCGAACAGGCAGCCCTCCACCCGCTGCGCGCCCGCCAGCACGGCCAGTTCGGCGCACGCCACGCCGGTGCCGCGGTCGTTGTGCGGGTGCACGGACAGGATCACCGAGTCCCGGCGGGCCAGGTGCCGGTCCATGTGCTCGATCTGGTCCGCGTAGACGTTGGGCGTGGCGATCTCCACGGTGGCGGGCAGGTTGTGCACGACGGGCCGGTCCGGGCTCGCGTCCCACAGCTCCGTGACGCCGTCGCACACCTCCAGCACGTAGTCCGGCTCGGTGAGGTTGAAGACCTCCGGGGAGAACTCGAACCGCACCCCGGGTCGGTCGCCGACGCGGCGCAGCAGGTGCCCGGCCGCGTCCAGGACCAGCCGGCGCACCTCGGACCGGGACCGGCCGAGGACGACGTCGCGCCACACCGGCGCGGTGGCGGTGTAGAGGTGGACGAGCGCGCGCGGCAGGCCCCGGATCGACTCGGCGGTCCGGTCGATCAGGTCCGCGCGGGCGGCGGTGAACACCGAGACGGTGACGTCCTCGGGCAGGTCGTCGCGCTCGGCGAGGTGTCGGACGAAGTCGAAGTCGGTCTGGCTGGCCGACGGGTAGCCGACCTCGATCTCCTTGTAGCCCATGGCGACCAGCAGGTCGAACATGCGGCGCTTGCGGGCGGTGTCCATCGGCTCTGCCAGCGCCTGGTTGCCGTCGCGCAGGTCGACCGGCACCCACAGGGGTGCGCGCTCGATCCGCCGGGAGGGCCAGGCGCGGTCGGCCGGCGGCAGCGGCACGCGCTCGTGCGCCGGTCGGTAGCGGTGGCTCGGCATGGAGCTGGGGCGTTGCGGGTTCCACGCGGGCGCGTCGGCCGGAACCGCTCCGGAAGGGGTGCGGACAGTGGGGAAGGCTGTGGACATCGTCGTTGCTCTCCATGGACCGTCTGGATGACCGGCGCAGCCCCGAACCCCGCTGCGAGGTGCCGGTCCGGTCAGACCCCGCAGCGGCACCCGAGGAGGAGGGCGATCATCTGCACGGCCGGTACACTACCCACAACCGAACTCCTCAGACAACCGGAGAACCCGAAAGGTTGATGTCGATGCCACTCGATGCCCTGCGACCCGCGCCCCTCGTGGAGCAGGCCGCCGAACGCCTGCGGGCCCAGATCGCCGGCGGGGAGTGGGCCGTCGGCACCAAGCTGCCCGGCGAGGCCGCGCTGGCCACCGCCCTGGGCGTCGGCCGCTCCACCGTGCGGGAGGCGCTGCGCGCGCTGGCCGGCGCCGGGCTGGTCCAGGCCAGGCAGGGCGCGGGCGTGTTCGTCATCGCCACCGAGGCCCTGGAGGACTGGCCGACCCGGCTGAACCGCTCGGCGATCGCCGACGTCTACGAGGTGCGCATGATGATCGAGGTCGAGGCGGTCCAACTGGCCGCCGCCCGGCGCACCGACGCTGACATCGCCGCGATCGAGGCCGCCCTGGAGGCGCGGCGGGTGGCCGGCGAGGCGGACGACGCCCAGTTCGTGCGCGCCGACATCGCCCTGCACTCCGCCGTGGTCGCCGCCGCTCACAACGCGGTGTTGGACGACCTGTTCGCCCAGTTCGTCCCGGTCCTGCACCGCGGGCTGGTCGAGCTGGTCACCCTGCTGGACCTGCGCGCGGGCAGCCCCGACCACGGCCACCGCAGCCACGCCGACCTGGTCGCCGCCGTGGTCGCGGGCGACGCCGACACCGCGGGCCACGTCCTGCGCGAGGAGCTGCGCCGCACCCTCGACCTGATCAACGCGGGCTGACGTGCGCGACGCGGTGCCGTGGATCCGGCACTACCCGTCCGACACCCCGCCCGCCACGCCGTGGACGGTGCTGTTCTTCCCGCACTCCGGCGCGTCCTCGGGCTCCTACCGGGACCTGGCCACCCACCTGTCCGCCACCGCGGCCACGGCGTGCGTCCACTACCCGGGTCGGGGCGACCGCACCGGCGAGCCCTCGTTCCAGGACGTCCACCACCTGGCCGATGCGGTGGCCGACGCCTTCGCCGCCGCCGCCTCGGGCCCGGTGCTGTTCTTCGGCCACAGCCTCGGCGCCGCGGTGGCCTACGAGGTCGCCCTCCGCACCGACCACCGTGACCTGTCCCTGGTGGTCTCCGGGCACCCCGCACCCCACCGGCTGCCGGAAACCCTGCCCACACCGGCCGACGAGGGCGAGACGGCGGCGCTCGTCGCGTCCCTGAACGGCTCGGACGCACGGCTGCTGACGCACCCCGTCCTCCGCCGGCTCTTCCTCCCCGTCGTCCACGCCGACCTCACCGCCCACTCCCGCTACCACCCCACGCCCGGACCACTGGACCTCCCCCTGACCGTCCTGACCGGCCACGCCGACCCGCTGACCCCCGCCGGCAGCACCGACTGGTCCACCTACACCACGGCCGGCTACGCCCACCACACCGTGCCGGGCGGCCACTTCTTCACCGACACCCACCCCGGGGCCGTGGTCGACATCCTGCTGAGCACCATGGCCGCGACTCGTCACCGATCCCCACGCGGGTAGCCCGGCACGGACCGCGCGACGCGGGCGGACCGGAGCTCAGGCGTTCG
Source organism: Actinosynnema sp. NPDC059797 (assembly GCF_042732085.1). Taxonomy (NCBI): domain Bacteria; kingdom Bacillati; phylum Actinomycetota; class Actinomycetes; order Pseudonocardiales; family Pseudonocardiaceae; genus Actinosynnema; species Actinosynnema sp. NPDC059797. Next base: position 24,389 of record NZ_JBHWIE010000075.1, on the reverse strand, counting down.
CGTGCGCGAGGCTGGGCATCCGCGTCACGAGCAACTTCCGGCGCAGGTACGTCCACCACGTGAGGAACCCGAACGCCAAGTACGCCACCACGAACACGCCGAAGGCGGGCACCGACCAGTCCGGTCCCGTCGCGTGCACGCCGGCGAACCGGAACACCTGCTGGACGGCGAACCCGCCGAACGCGCCCACGGCGCCGACGACACCGATCACCGCGGCGGCGCGGCGGGTGAAGTCGGTCAGGGTTCCGGCCAGGTCAAGGCCCTTGCTCGCCGCCTCGGCGCGGGCCAGTGCGCCGAAGATCACCGGGATCATCCGGTACGTGGCCCCGTTGCCCAGCCCGGCCAGCACGAACACCACCAGGAAAGCGCACAGGAACGGCACGAAAGCACGTTGCCACACGGCGAGCGCGGCGACTCCGGTCGCGACCGACATGCCCGCGAACGCCGCCAGCGTGATCCGGGCGCCGCTCAGCCGGTCGGCCAGCCACCCACCCAGTGGCCGGGACACGGCCCCGGCGAGCGCGCCGGTGAAGCCGAGGCCGGCGAGGTGGTCCCGCACGAACGGGTGCTCGGCGAGGAACTCCGGGAACGTGCTGTTGATGACGAGCGGCAACGCGAACGAGAAGCCGATGAACGAGCCGAAGGTCCCCACGTAGAGCAGGGCGATCACCCAGGCCTGCGGCTCGCGCAAAGCCGCGGCGTATGGTGCGCGGTCGGCCCTCATACCGGTCAGGTTGTCCATGCGCAGCCAGGCACACGTCGCGGCGAGCACGATGAGCGGCAGCCACACCAGGCCGACGGCCGTCAGCCCCGCACCGACCACGACCAGCGGCGCCACGACCTGCACGACCGCGACGCCGAGGTTGCCACCGGCCGCGTTCAGCCCCAGTGCGAAGCCCTTGCGCCGCTGCGGGTAGAAGAAGGAGATGTTCGCCATCGACGACGAGAAGCCCGCGCCGCCGAAGCCGGCGAGGGCGGCACAGCACAGCAGTACGGCGAACCGCGTGTCGTGGCCCTGCTCCCTCAGCCAGTCGCTGGGCACCAGGAACGCCAGCAGGCCCACGGGCACGAGCAGCAGTGCGACCGAGATCGTCGTCCACGTGCGACCGCCGAACCTCGGCACGGCGAACGTGTACGGCACGCGCAGTGCCGCACCGACGAGGTTCGGCACCGACACGAGCCAGAACGACTCCGCGACGCTCACCGGCAGCCCGACTGTGTCGAGGTGGAGCACGATCACCGACCACAGCGCCCACACCGTGACGCCCAGGTGCTCGGCCAGGACCGAGACCGCCAGGTTCCTGCGTGCGACCCGGCTCCCCGACGTGCGCCAGAACTCGTCGTCCTCTGGCCTCCAATCGTCGATCCACCTACGCCGGAGCACGGTCGCCCTCCCGGTCGGACAGCCAGTCCGCCAGACCGCGAACCCGGTCCACGCAGCCGCCGCAGCCGGTGGTGGCGCGGGTCGCGTCCGCGAGGTCCGCCACACGGCGGGCACCGCCGTGCCACGCGGACACCAGCGCCGCCTTGGTCACCGCGTTGCACCGGCACACCAGGCCGGCGTCCGGCCACTCACCCGGGCCGGGCGCCGCGCCGCTCCGGCCGAGCAGCAGGGGCAGGCGGTCGGCGGGCACGGGAAGGCGCTGATCGGAGAACCTCGTGAGCGCCGCGGCCACGTCCGGGGCGCCGAGCACGATCGCACCCGCGACCTCCTCGTCCCGCACGACGAGCTTCGCGTAGCGCCCTCGGCTGAAGTCGGTCAGGCACACGACCTCCGCGTCCGGGTCGTCGACGCGGGTCCGCGCGTCGCCGAGCGCGACGAGGTCCACGTCGCGGGCCTTGAGCCTGGTCACCACCGGTGTGCCGCGGTAACGGGCGGACACGTCGGTCCCGGTGATGAGGTCGGCGAGCACGGCGGCCTGCTCCCACGCCGGTTGCACGAGCCCGGACACCGTGCCGGGGTGCCGCGCGCAGTCCCCGATCGCGTGCACCCGGGCGTCGCTCGTGCGCAGCGCGTCGTCGACCAGCACGCCCCCGTCGGTCGCCAGGCCGGCCCGCTCCGCGAGCCCGACCTCCGGCCGCACGCCGGCCGACACCAGCACGTGGTCGGCGGGCACGAGACCACCACCGGCCAGCTCCAGCCCGCGGCCCGGCACGTACCGGGTCGGGCGCGCGCCGGCTCGCACCTGGACGCCCAGCCGGTCGAGGACCCTCGCCAGCACCTCCCCCGCGGTCGGGTCGAGTTGCCGTTCCATCAGGTGCGCGACGGGGTGCACCACCGTCACCCGGTCGCCGCGGGCGGCCAGCGCACGAGCCGCCTCCACCCCGAGCAACCCCCCGCCGAGCACCGCGACGGACCCGCCGGTGCCCGCGGCGTGCCGGACGCGCTCGCAGTCGTCCAGCGTGCGCAGGGTCAACACGCCGGCGGCCGGCGCACCGCCCGCGCCGGCCAGGCCGTCGACCGGGGGCAGCCACGCACGCGCACCGGTGGCGAGGACCGCGACGTCGTAGTCGATCGTGGAACCGTCGGCCAGGAACACGGTCCGCGTGGTGCGGTCCACTGCGGTGACACCGATGCCGAGCCTCAGGTCCACCGCGTGCTCCACCGCCCAGTCCGCGTCCTGCAGCGTGACGGCCTCCGCCGCCAACGAGCCGTCGACCACCGACGACAGCAGGACCCGGTTGTACGGGTGGTGCTTCTCCTCACCGACCGCGGTCACGGCGACCCGCTCGCCCGCCGGGTCGCGACGCCGGATCTCCTCGGCGAGACGGGCACCGGCCATGCCGTAGCCGATGATCACTACTCGTCGCATCGTTCCTCCTCCGGCACCGCGCGCAGCCGCACGGCGCACACCTTGAACTCGGGCATCCGGCTGGTCGGGTCGAGCACGGGGTTGGTGAGCAGGTTGGCCCGCTCGTCGCCGGCGAAGTGGAACGGGAGGAAGACCACGTCCGGCCGCAGTGACCGGACGTACCGCACCCGTGCCCGGGTGCGGCCGCGCCGGGACTCGACCACGGCGTCCGCGCCGTCGGCCAGTCCGGCCCGGCGCGCGGTGTCGGGGTGCACCTCGACGAACATCCCGCCCGCGGCCTCGGCCAGCTCGGGAACCCGCCTGGTCTGCGCCCCGGACTGGTAGTGCGCGAGCACCCGCCCGGTGGTGGCGCACAGGGGGAACTCCGCGTCCGGGGGCTCAGCGGGTCCGCTGTGGTCGACCGGGGTGAAGCGGGCCCTGCCGTCGGAGTGCGCGAACGAGTCGAGGAACAGCCTCGGGGTGCCGGGGTGGTCCGGTGACGGTACCGGCCAGTGCAGCACCTCGCCGGCGCGCAGCCGTGCGTAGGTGACCCCGGAGTAGTCCGCGGGCCCACCGCGGGACGCGGCGCGCAGCTCGGCGAACACGGTCCGCGCGTCCGCCGGGAACCGCTCGGGCGGCTGGCCGAGGCGCACCGCGAGCCCGTGCAGCACATCGAGGTCCGTGCGCACTCCCGCGGGCGGCTCGACGGCCTTGGACCGCAACAAGACCCGGCCCTCGATGTTGGTGAGCGTGCCGTCCTCCTCGGCCCACTGGGTCACCGGCAGCACGACGTCGGCCAGGTGCGCCGTCTCGGAGAGCACGACGTCGGCCACGACCAGCAGGTCCAGGGCCGCGAGGTGCTCGGCCACCCGCCCGGCGCGCGGCGCCGACACCGCGGGGTTGCTGCCGAACACCAGCAGGCCCCGCGGGCCGCCCGGCTCACCGAGCGCGGTCAGCAACTCGTACGCGGAACGACCGGCGCCGGGGAGCGAACCGGCGGGAACGCCCCACACCGAGGCGACGTGCCGACGCGCCGGGGGGTCGTCGATCCGGCGGTAGCCGGGCAGCTGGTCCGCCTTCTGACCGTGCTCCCGGCCGCCCTGCCCGTTGCCCTGCCCGGTGAGGCACCCCCAACCGGAACCGGCGGTGCCCGGGAGCCCGAGGGCGAGGGCGAGGTTGATCCAGGCCGCGACCATCGCCACCCCGCCGGCGTGCTGCTCGGTGCCACGTGCGGTCAGGACGTAGGCGTTGCGCGCGCCGGCCAGCATCCGCGCGACCCGTCGCTGGTCCGCCGCGGGCACCCCGGTCACCCGCTCGACCCGCTCCGGCCACCAGGCCGCCGCGATCCGCCACACCGCGGCGAACCCGCCGGTTCGCGCCTCCACGTAGTCATCGTCGAGGTGCCCGTCCGCGACCACTGCGTGCAGGATGCCGAGCGCCAGTGCGAGGTCCGTGCCGGGCCCCGGCGCGAGGTGCAGTGCGGCCAGTTCCGCCGTCGGCGTCCGCCTCGGGTCGACCACGACCAGCCCGTCGCGGTCGATCGCGCCTCGCAGGTGGGCCAGGAACGGCGGCATGGTCTCCCCCGGGTTGGCACCGACCAGCAGCACCACGTCCGCCTCGTCCAGATCCGACAGGGGGAACGGCAGGCCGCGGTCCACGCCGAAGGCCCGCACCGCGGCGGCCGCCGCCGACGACATGCAGAACCGCCCGTTGTAGTCGATCTGGGAGGTGCCGAGCGCGACCCTGGCGAACTTGCCGAGGAGGTAGGCCTTCTCGTTGGTCAGACCGCCACCGCCGAAGACCGCGACCCCGTCCGGCCCGTGCTCGTTCCTGATCCTCCGGAGCCCGCGCGCGACGGTGTCGAGCGCGGCGTCCCAGCCCACCGGGCGCAGTTCGCCGCCCACCCGCAGCAACGGGGTGGTGAGCCGGTGCGGCGAGGCCAGCAGCGCGGCCGACGTCCACCCTTTGACGCACAGGCCACCGCGGGCGCCCGACCGCACGGTGACGCCCTCGTCGGTGGGGGTGAGCGTCATGCGGCACTGCAACGCGCAGTAGGGGCAGTGCGTGGCCGTACCGATCGGGGTCACCGACCCAGCACCTCCGCGAGCCGTTCGCCCAGGATCCGGACACCGTCCTGCGTGAGCACCGACTCGGGGTGGAACTGCAGCGACGTGAAGAACGGCCCGCGCAGCGCGTGCACCTCGCCGGACTCGACGTCCCGGCTCACCTCCACCACCCCGAGCCCGGCGCACTCGACCTTGTCCTCGGTGCTGCGGGCGGCGAAGGTGTTGTAGAACCCGACGAGCTCGTGCCTGCCGAACAGCTCGACCTCCCGCTGCAGGCCCTGGTTCGGCACGTCCCTGCGCACCACCGGGAAGCCGAGCCGCAGGCAGAGCACCTGGTGGCTCAGGCAGACCGCGAGGAACGGCTGCCGCCGCGCGAGCAGCGTGCCGATGTCCTTGCGCAAGCGGAGGATCTTCGGGTGCTCGACGTCCCGGGGATCTCCTGGTCCGGGCCCCATCACGACCAGGTCGTGGCCGTCGAACCCGTAGGGTTCGTCGAACCGTCGCGTGGTGACCGCGAGGCCCATGGCCCGCAGCTGGTGGCCGAGCATCGAGGTGAACGTGTCCTCGGCGTCGACGACCAGCACCTCGCGGCCGGCGAGGCCCGGCACCGGCCGCGTCCGCCCGGCGCCCGCCTGCCAGAACCGCGCGAGGGTCCTGTTGCGGTCGGCCAGGGCGGCCAGGACGCTCGGGTGGTCGGCCAGGCGACCCCGGTCGCCCGATCGGAGCGCCGCGAGCAGGCCGGCGACCTTGGCCCTGGTCTCGGCCACCTCGGAGACCGGGTCGGAGTGGCGGACCAGCGTGGCGCCGACCCCGATGCGGACGCCGCCGGTGCTGTCGATGTCCGCGGTGCGGATGAGGATCGACGAGTCCATGCCGACCTCGCCGGTCTCGTCGCGGCCGATGACGGCGATCACCCCGCTGTAGTAGCCGCGCCCCTCCGGCTCGTACCGGGCGATCACGCGACAGGCGCTTTCCAACGGGCTGCCGGTCACGGTGGGCGCGAACATGGTCTCTTGCAGGATTTCGCGCGGGTCGCGGTCGCAGGTTCCCTCGATCAGGTATTCGGTGTGCGCGAGGCGGGCCATCTCCTTCAGGTAGGGGCCGACCACCCGACCCCCCCGGTCGCAGATCCGCGCCATCATCTTCAGTTCCTCGTCCACGACCATGTAGAGCTCGTCGGCCTCCTTGCGGTCGTCGAGGAAGGCGAGCACCTCCGGCAGGACGGGACCGGACGGCGGGTAGCGGTACGTACCGCTGATGGGGTTCATGACGGCCCTGCCGCGATGCAGGCTGACGTGCCGCTCCGGCGTCGCGCCGACGAACGTGCGGGACCCGGTGTGCACGAGGAACACCCAGTAGGCGTTCGACTCGGCGGTCACCAGCCTGCGGAAGAACGACAGCGCGCTGCGCGGCGTGTAGTCGGCGATCCCGGCGGTGTAAGAACGCTTGATGACGAAGTTGGCACCCTCGCCCTCCCCGATCTCGTGCTCGACGATCCCGCGCACGATCTCGGCGTAGGTCTCGTCGTCGACGTCGAAGCCGCCGCCGGCCAGGGTGATGGGCTCGTCCGGGAGGCGGTTCAGCGCCTCGCCGAGCGGGAGCGCGTCCTGGTCGCGCACGGTCAGGGTGATCAGCGGCTCCCCGTCGTCGACACACGCGTAGCCGCGCTCGGCGATCTGCCGGTACGGCATGATCGCCAACACGTCGTGCCGGGGGCCCGAGGAGTGCTCCGGCAGCGGGATGTCCGCCGTGCCGCCCACCGCGGTCACGATGCCGACGAGGACCTCCAGCACGGCGCCGGTCGTTTCCGGGCGGTAGAGCAACGCGAAGGCGGGCGGGTGCGGTGCCAGCACCCGGTCGAGCAGGTCGGCCGGTGCGGTCACGGCAGCACCTCCTTCGTGGTGGTCACGACCGCGCAGCGCTGTGCGGCGTAGTCCATGGCGAGCCGGTGGTGCCGCGCGGAGAAGTCCGCGACGGCATCCGCCACGAGGAAGGTCCGGATGTCGTTGGTGAACGCGTCGACCGCGGTCATCAGCACACCGACGTGCGCGTACACACCGCAGACGACCAACTGGTCGCGACCGTGCGCGCGCATCCGCGCCAGCAGGTCCGAACGGAAGAAGGCGCTGTAGCGCCACTTGGTGAACACCCAGTCGTCCCGCCCCGGCATCAGTTCGTCGACCACCTGCCGGTCGGCGGGAGCCACCCGCATGCCGGGGCCCCAGAAGTCCCGGAGCAGGCCGCGTTGCTCAGCGGTCATGCCGCCGGGCTGCGCGGTGTAGGCGACCGGGATGCCCGCCGCCGCGCACCGCGCCCGGAGCGAGGAGATGTTCGAGATCAGCTCCTCGGCCATGCCGGCGGGGAACGGCCGCACGAAGAAGCGCTGCATGTCGTGGATCAGCAGGACCGCGCGGTCCGGTGCCACCGCCCAGTGGGCGACGTTCTCCGGCAGGTCACCTGCCGTCGGCATCGGGTACGGCTCGATTTCGGGAATGCCCGTCATGGTCGCCCCTTGTGAGTAGACGAATTCGCGTCGAGGTCAGCGGCCCAGGGTCGCGCCGCCGTCGACCGTCAGGGCGTGCATCGTGATGTGCGCCGCCCGGTCGGAGAGGAGGAAGACCACCGCGTCGGCGATGTCGGCGGGCCGGGCGATCCGGCCGAGCGGGATCCCCAGCCGGTAGGAGGCGAGGTTGCCGTCGATCGTGGTCCTCGGGCCGGTCTCGTCGTGCCACATCGAGCTGAGCATGGGTGTGTCGGTCGAGCCGGGCGCCACGACGTTGCAGCGGATCCCGTGCCGGGCGACCTCGAGACCGAGGCACGTGGTGAACATCGTCGCCGCGGCCTTGGACGCCGCGTACGCGGACATGTCGGTGCGCGGGGTGCCCGCGGCGTTGGACGCCACGGTGACGATCGCACCGCGCTGCCGCTGCGTCATCCGGTTGACCACGGCCCGGGACATGAAGAAGACACCGGTCGTGTTCACGGCGAAGGTGTCGTGCCAGTCCGCGTCGGCGGTCTTCCTCGCCTCACCGAGGCGGAGCACCCCCGCGGCGTTGACCAGGTACTCCACCGGCCCGAGGACGTGCTCCACGGCGTCCACCGCGGACTCCACGGCCTTGGCGTCGGTGACGTCGGCGGAGAAGGGTTCAACCCCCGGACCGGCGACGCTGCGCGCCAGCGCGGCCGCGTCCCGGTCCACCGCCGCGACGAGGGCGCCGCGCTCGCGCAGCGCGTGGACCACGGCCGATCCGATGCCCCCGGCGGCACCGGTGACGATGGCGACCTTGTTCTCCATCTCTCGCACCTCCCGTCAGCCCAGCCACGCCGACACGACGGTCAGCGCCTGGTGTGGGTTGAGCCTCGGATCGCACAGGCTCGTGTACTTGTCCCCCGCGTGGTCGATGCGGTCCGTGTTCCGCACGCACTCGGTGACGTCGTCGGGCGTGGTCTCCAGGTGCAGCCCGCCCGCGACCCCGCCCGAAGACCGGACGGCGTGCTGGAACTGGCGCACCTCGCTCGTGATCGTGTGCAGGCAACGGGTCTTGAGCCCTTCGGCGGTCATGACCGTGTTGCCGTGCATGGGATCGCTGAGCCAGATGACCGGGTGCCCCGCCGCGCGGACGGCCGCGACGAGCGGCGGCAGCAGGTCCGCCACGCGGTCCACGCCCATTCGCGCGATGAGGGTCAGCCGACCGGGTTCGCGATCCGGGTCGAGCTTCTCGCACAGCGCCATCAGCTCGTCGCGCGTGCTGCCGGGGCCGACCTTGCACGCCACCGGGTTGACGACCGCGGCGAGCAGCGCCACGTGGGCGCCGTCAACCTGCCTCGTCCGGTCGCCGATCCAGGGCCAGTGGGTGGAGGTGAGCAGCAACCTCCCCCGCTCGTCGCGGCGCAGCATCGGGATCTCGTAGTCGAGCAGCAGCGCCTCGTGACTGGTCCAGACCGGTGCGACCAGACCGTTCCGCGCGGTGCCGCTGAGCCAACCGAGGTGGTCCATGACGGCACTGGCCGCCTGGTAACCCGACAGCAGCCGAGCCGGGTCGGGCCGCCGGATCTGCGGATCGGGCTCCGGTCCGTTGACCATGTGCCCGCGGTAGACCGGCAACTCGACACCGCCGACCCGCTCGGTGGGGCTGGTCCGGGGCTTGGCGAACTGGCCGGCGATCCGGCCCGCGCGCACCACCGGGCGGTGGGTGACCATCGTCATGGCACCGCCGAGCATGTCCAGCAAACCCGCCTTGCGCGCCACGTAGCTCCGCGTGCACTCGGCGGGGTCCTCCGCGCAGTCGCCCGCCTGCACCACGTTGGCCTCACCCGCGGCCACACCGGCCAGCAGGCTGCGCAACGTGAGCACGTCGTCGACCGTCACCAGGGCCGGCGTTGCGGCCAGCTTCTCCCGAACCCGCAGGACGGCGACCTCGTCGTCCCACGGCGGTTGCTGCAGGGCCGGTAATCGCCGGCAGTCGGGCAGGATGTTGTCCACGGGGATCTCCAAGGGTCGGCGGAGCGACGGACCCGGCACTGGTTCACAGGCGAACCGGGGTGATCCGTGCCGAGGCGCCGACCGTCCACCTCGGTCGCTCCACGCGTCGACGCGGTGCCACCGGCCGGCACCGGCTCGCCCACCCGCCGGCCCCGTCGGCGACTGGATCGCGGAGATCAGCCGAGTTCGCGCGCCGGCGGCGTCATGCCTCGATACTCGTGGGATCGGGCCGGCCGAGCCAGTGCGGGACGGCTGGTCCGTCAGGTCGGCCACCCGGTACGTCAGATCCGAAGGGGCCGGCGAAAGAGCGCACGGACAACGGGATCCCCGGCTGTGCCGCGTCGAACAGGACGATGGCGGCGTGCGCCACGGACGCCAGGGTCACGTGCCGGTGCCATCCCGCGAGCGACCTGCCGAAGTAGTCGAGCAACCCGACCCGGTCGCCGATCGTCGCGACGTCGTCGGCGACCACGGCAGGAGCCCTGGTCAGCAGGAGCAGGTCGGCGATGCTGATGTCCCTCATGTTGGTCAGCCACAACCGGGTCGTCGCCGGTCGGCCGAGCGACTGTTCCCCGAACAGCGCCAACTCGCGATTGCCGGCCCACGGCGCGCGGACGGCCACGACCGCGGCCACGCTGCGTTCGACCGAGCCGGTTGACCGGTCCGCCGGTGTGCTGAGGCGGACCTGTGCCGTGCGCCGGAGGATGTCCACGATGTCGCGGGCGGCGAGCAGGTCGCCGCGTCGGCTGCCGAGGCGGTGGTCGTGGGCGGCCAGCACGACACCCGCCGGCACGCGAGCGAGCCAAGGCCGGTCGTCGAGCGCCCGGACGACGGACGCGAGGTTCGGCTCGACGCCGTCGAACACCAGCGGCAGGCTCGGCACACCCCAACGTCGCACGGCGAGGAACGTGTCAATCGCGCCCTGCGCCCCGGAGCGGACTGCGGCGGAGCCCAGGTCCCCGCTGCCGCCCCGTTGTTGGTGGTACGGCTCTTCCCCCGACGGGAACAGCCGCCAGTTCACCGGAACGCAGCCCGAGGTGCTGACCGCCCACGTGCTCGTCGCGCGCCGGCCGTCGTCGGCGGTGCTCCCGCCACCCTTCGGCGCCACCATCGAACGGACGACGTAGGCGTAGGGGAAGGTCCGGCGGCTCACCTCGCGCGCGAGCGCGGCGCGCACCGGTCGCCAGTCCCACGTGGAGCCGCTGACGAAGTGCTGCAGCTTCTGCTCGACGGCGGCCGAGCTCTCAAAGAGAGCCGCGATGTTGCGTGCCGATTTCCTCCCTTCGGTGCATAATAAGCCGCGCAGGTACATTCGCGCGGTCGCCCGCTGGTCACGCCTCGACAAGGACGAGAGAACCGAGTCGTAGAAATATCCGGTCGAATTTTCAAAATCCTCACCGATCGCAAAATTGTCGTTGAAGCGGTGCTCATTTCCAATGCGCACGGGTAACGTCCCCCTCGCCGGGCATATTCCAACCGCCACCGACCGTAACATCCAAGAAACGTTCCGTAATGCCCCGTTCGAGTGAATCACGAACCGGGAGATTGCCGCCGAAATTCCCATGAAAGCGCGTACGACATTCACGGCCGACCGGATCGGGTGCGACCAGATTTTGAACGAAATCCTGTCCGTCGTCGCGGCCGTCCCTCACCCCTGCCCGCGCGCGAGGAGCACGACAGCGGTCACGGCCGCGCCCGCGATGGCGCGGTCGTCGAGTCGCCCGTCGGGGAGGACGGGCCCGCGACCGGCGTCGCGGGACGGGCGTGGACGGCGGAGGCGCACCACTCGGCAAGGACGCCGACCGGTCCGGCCGCCGCCACCCGCCGCGCTGATGCGCGCTCGGTCGGCGTCGACTGCATGGCACCACGTTTCTCGGTCACGGGAGGTGGCCGGCTCGGACGGTCGTCCCGACGGCGCCGGAGTGCCCGGCCGACACCGGCGGAAGACGCGGTTCGGCACACCCCGCGCGCCGCGGGCGGGCGACGACGTCGTGGCGGCCTGGTGCGAGCTCGGCGAACCAGCTGACCCGGGCGATCCGGGCGATTCGGTCACCGGAGTATCCGACAACCCGATCCTCGCCCACTCCGGCGAACGTGTTGCCGAACGGGCCGGCACCGAAAATGACGATCAACCCGACGAGTGCCCCGGTCAACCGTTCCCGGCTTATCGCAGCCGGACAACCCGACCGGGCATCAGTCCAATCGCGGACCGCCCGCCCCATAGACGCCCCCGGAGTCCGTGTGGTTTCCGCTCCGCCTCGAACAATCGTACGGCACCACCGTCGGGCGACGCCAGATCCCTTTCACACAACGGGAAGAGCCGGATCGACAACTTTGATCTTGGATATCGCGGGTAGCCGTTCCTTAATCGATCTGGTACCATTGGAAGATTAATTGAAGTCGAAATTGACGAGGCGCGCGCGGGGTTTCACGCGAAGGCGGCCGGTTCGCCGACCCCGGGCACCGACCCACTTCTTCCCGGGCGGCCGCCCCGGAACCGCGCCGCCACCACGACACGCGGCCCGACACCCGGTCCGGGGTCATGGTCTTCACCGACTCCGCCGACCGGGGGCCTCGAACGCGTGCCCGCCGGACCGCGCCCGCCCCACCCCTGGCCCACGCCGGCCCGCCGCCGCACCGCGACGAGGAGGGCGTGCGTCGCATAACGTGGATGTGTACTATCCACGTTATGCAGTTGTCGGAGGGCGTCGAGTGGGGCCTGCACTGCTGCCTGGCCATCACGTGGGTCGGCGGTGGCGAACCGGTATCCACGGCGAAGCTGGCCGCCATGTACGGCCTGCCCCGGCCCTACCTCGCCAAGCAACTGCGCGCACTCGTCGACGGCGGCGTGCTCGTCGCCGTGCCCGGCGCGCGGGGTGGCTTCCTGCTCGCGCGGGCACCCGAGGACATCACTTTCATGGACGTCGTCGCCGCCATCGACGGGCGGCAGGACGCCTTCCGCTGCACCGAGGTCCGCGCCAGGGGACTCGCCTCCGCGAACCCCTCCGCACCAGAGCTGCGCCGCCCGTGCGGCATCGCCACCGCGATGCGCAGGGCAGAACTCGCGTGGCGGCGTGAACTCGCCGCACAGACGCTGGCCGACCTCGCGGTGAAGACCCCCCGCGCGACGGTCGACCGCACCCGGCGGGCCTACCAGCTGCTCAGCGGCTGAGCAGGACCCGCCTCTCCCGTCACACCGAGCTCCCCAGCCCAGAGGCACACCATATGTCCAAGCCTTCCCGTACCGCGGATGCGCAGACGAAACCGGCTGCCGCCGAAGAACGTCCGCTGTCGTCCCGGGGTCTGACCCCCACCTTCATCCTCGCGCTCGGCACGTTCGCGGTCGGCACCGACGCGTTCGTCGTCGCGGGTTTCCTGCCGCAGATGGCCGAGTCGCTGCGGGTGTCCGAATCGACCGCCGGCCAGTCGGTGACGGTGTTCGCCGCGGCGTACGCCCTCCTCTCCCCCGTGCTGGCCACCGTGACCGCACGGCTGCCGCGCAAGCAACTGCTCCTCGTGGCACTGGCCGTGCTGACGGCCGGCAACGTGCTCGCCGCGCTCGCGCCGAACTTCGCCGTGCTCGTCGTGGCCAGGGTCACCGCCGCGGCGGGGGCCGCCATGTACACCCCGAACGCGGGCGCCGTCGGCGCCGCCCTGGTCCGTCCCGAGCTGCGGGCGAGGGCGCTCGCGGTGGTGATCGGCGGGCTGACGGTGGCCACGGCGGTCGGCATCCCGCTCGGCAACGTGATCAGCCACGTGCTGGACTGGCGCTCCGCGCTCATTGCCGTCGCCGTGCTGAGCGTGCTGGCAGGCATCGGCATCCACGCGGTGATGCCGAAGATGCCGGGCGGGCAGGCGGTTCCGCTGCGCACCAGGCTCTCGGTGCTGCGCAGGCCTGCGGTGCTCAGGGTGCTGCCGCTGACCGTGCTCGGCATGACCGCGTGCTACACCGCCTACGCCTACACCGTCCCGACGCTGCAAGCGGTCGGCGCGGGCGAGGCGGTGGCGTTGATGCTCCTGCTGTACGGGCTCGGCGCGGTGGCGGGCAACTTCGCCGCCGGCTACGCCACCGACCGCTGGGGCGCCGCACGGGTGCTGACGATCGGCTACGTGTGCATGGCCGTCACGCTCGGCGCGCTCGGCTGGCTCGCGGCGGCGGGCGCCGCGTTCCTCCCCGTGGTCGGCCTGCTGATGGCCGGCTGGGGCGGCAGCAGCTGGTGCCAGACACCGCCGCAGCAACATCGGCTCATCGAGGCGGCACCGCACGAGGCACCGCTCGTCGTGTCGCTGAACTCGTCCGGCATCTACCTCGGCATCGGCCTCGGCACGGTGCTCGGCGGCGCGACGCTGCCCACGGGCGTTCCGCTGGTCTGCGCCATCGGCGCGGGGATCGCGGTGCTCGCACTGGCCTTCCTGACCCTCACCGCCCGCCGGTCCCCCGGCACGGTACCGGACGTGGCGTGAACACCGTGCGCGCGGCGTACGTCGATCGGCTCGGCGGTCCCGAGGAGATCCGGTACGGCGAGCTGGCCGCACCCGTGCCCGGTCCCCGCGAGGTGCTGGTCGACGTGCGTGCCACCACCGTCAACCACGTGGACACGTTCATCCGGGCCGGCCTCTTCCGCACACCGCTGACCTTCCCGTTCGTCGTCGGCCGGGACCTCGTCGGGACGGTGGTCTCGGCGGGCGCCGAGGTGACCGGGTTCCGGCCCGGTGACGCGGTGTGGTGCAACAGCATGGGCCACGGCGGCCGGCCGGGCGCGGCCGCCGAGCGGGTGGCCGTGCCGGCCGACCGGCTCTACCCGGTGCCCGCCGGGGTGTCGCAGGACGACGTGGTCGCGGTGGCGCATCCGGCGGCCACCGCGTACCTCGCGTTGTTCACGCACGGCGGTCTGCGGCAGGGCGACGTGGTGGTGGTGGTCGGCGGCGCGGGCAACGTGGGCAGCGCCATGGTCGCGATGGCCGCCGCGACCGGCGCCAGGGTGGTCACCACCGCGAGTGCCGCGGATTTCGCGTATTGCCGGGAGATCGGCGCGAGCGAGGTGGTCGACCGCCGCGACCCGGGGCAGGCCGAGCGGCTGCGCGCGGCCTGCCCGGACGGCGTCGACCTGTACCTGGACCCGGCCGGTGCCAACGACGTCGAGACCGCCGTCGACCTGCTCGCCCATCGCGGCCGGGTGGTCCTGCTCGCCGGGATGCGGGCCAGGCCCACCCTGCCCGTGGGGCCTTTGTACCTGCGGGATTGCGCCATCCGGGGTTTCGTGATCTCGCACGCCACCGTGGCGGAGCTCGCCGAGGCCGCGGGCGAGATCAACCGCCTGCTGGCGGCCGGTGTGGTCCGGCCGCGCCGCGTCGACCACCTGCCGCTCTCCGCCACGCCGGAGGCGCACCGGCTGGTGGAGGCCGGGAAGACCCGCGGGCGCCGCATCGTGCTGCGGACGGGCTGACGGGGGATCCGGTGCGACCGGACCTGACGGACGACCTGACGGACCACCACGTCGCCGGTTGACCGTGCCGTCACGCCATCCGCAGGATGCCTTTCGTGACCCACACAGGAACTCAGATGACGCCGCTGTTCGAGATCAGCGTGCGGATTCCCGTCGCCGCCTCGGTGGAAAGGGCTTACGCGACGATCAGCGACCTCCCCCGCAGTGGCGAGTGGAGCGTGGAATGCACCGGCGGCGCATGGGTCTCCGGCATGCCGGGAACCGTCGGTGCCGTGTTCCAGGGCGAGAACCTCCGTGCCGAGGACGTGGTGGCGTGGGCGCCGGTGGTACGGGGCCGCTGGCGGACCGTCGCCCAGGTGGTCGCCGCCGAGCCCGGGAAGACCTTCAGCTGGGCCATGTGCGACAGCACCGGGTCTCCGCAGGACAGCGTCTGGTCGTTCGACGTCGAGCCGGGTGATGAGGGGTGCGTGCTCGTGCACCGCTTCCGGATGGGCGCGGCCACCGAGGGGATCCGCGGCATCACCGCGGGGATGACCGACCAGGAGCGGCAGCGGTTCTTCTCCGAGTGGGCCGCCAAGCTCGAGCAGGACATGGACGCCACCGTGCGGCGGATCAAGGCGGCGCTCGAGGACGAGGTCGAGGAGGGCGGGAAGTGATCCTGCAGCGCATCGCCAACCGGGGCATCAGGCTGGGTACCGTCTTCGACCGCGCGGCGGCCAGGTTCCCCGCCAACGTGGTGTTCCTCGACCACGACCTCGACCTGGCGCCCGGCCGTGGCAGGAAGTTCACCGTAGCGGAGCTGGCGGACCTCGTCGACGACGTCGCCTCCCGGTTGTGGGCGGCCGGCGTGCGGCCCGGCGAGCACGTCGTGGTCTACAAGTCGGACGGCTTCGACATCACCCTCCTCGCGTTCTGCGCCGCACGGATCGGCGCGGTGCCGGTCCTGCTGTCCGCCAAGCTGGACGGGGCCACGGTGGCGGAGATGCTGCCGAGGGCGAACCGGCCGCACCTGGTGACCGACCAGTCCAAATTGGATGGCGAGCTGTCCGCATCGGTGTTCGACATCACCAGCTCGGTGTTGCTGACGACAGGCGAGCACCCCCGGGCACGCGCGCTCGCGGACCTCGCGGGCGTGGAGCGCAAGCGCCCGGTGATCGCGTCCCCCGACCGGCCGACGCTGGTGACCCACACGTCCGGCACCACCGGGGTGCCGAAGATGGCCGTGCACACGGGTTTCAGCCTCCAGGCGCGGTACCGGCCGCAGGCTGCCGCGATCGCGTTGAAGCGGGTCCGCGAACCGATCGCCATGCACGTCTCCTTCGTGCACTCCAGGATCATCAGCGCCACCACGATCGCGCTCTCACGGGGCTTCCCCGTGGTGGTGCTGCGCGACGACTCCCCGGAACACGTCGCGGAGATCTTCGCCGCGGTCCGGCCCGGCATACTCGAGGCGCACCCGAACTCGTTCATGCTGTGGGAGGAGCTCACCGACCACCCTCGCGAGCCGCTCGCCAGCGTCAAGCTGTTCAGCAGCACCTTCGACGCCATCCACCCGCGCACGATCCACCGGCTGGTACGCGCGTCAAAGCGCAGGTTCCCGTTGTTCGGCCAGTTGTACGGGCAGAGCGAGACCGGCCCGGTCGTGATTCGGACCTACACCAGGTTCCGCTCGCCGACCGCGGACGGCCGGTGCGTCGGGTTCCCGTTCCCCGGGATGACGGACATCAGGGTGGTCAGCCGCGACGGCAAGCGGCCGACGCGAACCTCGCCCGGTCATGTCGAGGTGCGCAGCGACGGCCGCGCGATCACGTTCCTCAGCGAAGCCGATCGGTACCACAAGCAGACCAACGACGGCTGGTGGCGCATGGGCGACCTGGGCTACCGCACGCGGTGGGGTTGCCTGCACATGCTGGACCGCGAGGTCGACGAGATCCCCGGTTTCGGCAGCACGCTCGCCGCCGAGGACCACCTGCTCGCCAGGCTCGAGGACCTCGCGGAGGTCGTGATCGTGCACGGCGAGGACGGCAGAGCGGTGCCGGTCGTGTCCACCAAGAGCGACCGGCCGCTCGACCCCGGGGCGTGGGCCGCCGCCGTCGTCGGGCTCCCCGCCATGACACCGCCCGTGCACATGCGGCTGTCCGAGCTGCCGCACACCGCCACGACCAAGGTGAAGCGGCTGGAGCTCGCCAGCAGGCTGCGCGGCGTGCCGGCCTCGGACTGACCGACAGCGCGAACCGCGGGGCCACGACCTCCGAGTGCGCACGATGCCGAGGCGGTGGTGCCGCCATCGCCGGCGGTCCGGCCGATCGGCCACCTGGCCGGCCCGGCCCCTCACGTGGATCGCGTCGACGAACACCACCGGGTGGACCGGGTCGGGAGGCCGGTTCCACCGCTCGGCCGGATCGCGGCTCGAACTGGGCGCCGCGGTCCGGGCGGGCGGTGGTCCCGCCTTCCGAGGCCGGATCCAGCAGCCGCTTGGTCGGCTGCTGGAGCACTCCGCCCCGGCCCGTGGTCGCCGCCCCGTCGGTGCTCGGGGTGCGCCGGCCGCCTTCACGCCGCGGTTTCCGGCAGGCAGTCCTGGCCGGTGTTGCGGGCCAGGAGCGCCATCACGTCCTCCAGCCGCCCGCGTCGCCGGAGGGCCCGTCGCTGGCGCACGGCCCCGTTGCCCACCTGGAAGACCTTGGTCATCAGCGTGCTGACCGCGCGCAGCTCCCCGGAGCGGCGCAGCGCCGGCCGCACGTGGTGGACCAGCCGGCGCAGCAGGTGGGTGGCCGGGGCGCGGCGGTTGGCGAACAGGTCGGTGCCCTGGCCGGTGATGCCGTCGTGGGCGGCGCGCCAGTAGGCCGCGCGCAGCGCCTGCTCGCAGACCGGCAGTGCGAACTCCCCTCGCCCGACGGCCTCGGCGGCGGTGGTGACCAGGGCTCGCACCAGGGCCGCGAGCAGGACGGACTCGTCGACCGTGGCGGGCACGTCGGAGACCCGGACCTCGATGGCGGGCAGGCGGTCCGAGGGCAGCACGTCCCAGCGGACCATCTCCCGGTCCAGCACCGCCCCGCTGTCGACCATCGCGTCCACCACCGCGTCGTAGTGCCGCGCGGAGGTGAAGTACGGCGGCGCGCCCGAGCAGGGCCAGCGGCTGTTGAGCACCGAGCGCCAGCTCGCGTACCCGGTGTCCACGCCCTGGTGGACCGGTGAGTTCGCGGTCAGCGCCAGCAGCACCGGCAGCCACGGCCGCAGGTGGTTGCACACCTGCACCGCCACTTCCCGGTCCGGCACCTCGACGCGCACGTGGCAGCCGCACACCCCGTGCTCGGCGGCCAGCATCCCGTACTCCCGCCCGATGCGCAGGGGGCGGTCGTCGTCGGTGAGCGGCTGCCCCAGCGGCCCGGCCGGCGGCACCCCGACCGCCAGCAGTTGCCCGCCGGCGCGCAACGCCGCCGCGGCCGCCACCGACCGCGCGCCGAGCAGGTGCCCGCGCACCTCGCGCATCCCCCGGCACGCCGGCGTGCTGCTCTCCACCTGCACCCGCGTCAGCTCCGGTCGGAGGTCCGCGCCGAAGCCGTTCGCCACGTCGATCACCTCGCCCGCCACCGGCAGGGGCAGGCCGCTGGCCGGATCGACGACCAGGAACTCCTCCTCCACGCCCAGGGTCGGTAGCTCGGAGTCAGGGGAGAACAGGTGATCGGTGCTGGTCATGGCGTCCTCACCGCTCGGTGGTGGTCCGCACGCGCACCCGCCGGGCGCCGCCGTCGTCCGCCATGACGGCGCGAAACCCGGAGCAGGGCAGTCACGTGGGGTGTCGGCACGCTGTTCGACCGACCTGAGTTCTCCCCGCAACCTCGTCCTCGCTGCCGGGAGGAACGCTGGAGTACCTCTTATCGGGGCGGGCAAACTCACTCGAACGAGGAACGGGCGGCCCGACCACGAACGGGTGGTTTCGTCGGCCTGGCGCGGGCGCTTCCGGACGACGCCGACGGACCGGGTGACGGGCGGGCGGACCGGCCGGCCCTCCGGTCGTGACCGCCACCCGACCGCGCGGGACGGGCACCGCCTGGTCAGCTCGTCGCCGGGCGCCCGAACCTCGACCGGTCGACCCGGCCCGCGCTCGACGAGTCGGCTCGGCGGGCGGCTCGAACCCCCTCCGCGGCCGACGGGTCGGCCGCCCGCCGTGCCGCGGGGATGCCGTAGCTTGGCGAGATGCAGGCGTCGCTGGACCGCGCGCGCGAACCCCACTCCCCGAGCCACCTGTGCTGGCGCTACGACCGGCGGGGTGACTTCGACGAGCGGGCGCGGGAGTTCCTGGCCGAAGGGCTCGCCGCGGGTCAGCGCGTCCTCTACTCCGCCCCCGGCGACCCGCGGGCCCTCACCGACCGGCTGCGCGCCGTCGGCTCCTTCGACGGGGGCGCCCGGCCGGGCGCGGTCCAGGTCGCCTCGCTGGAGGCGACCTACCACCCGGACGCGGTGATCGACCCGGAACAGCAGGTCCGGTCCTACGCCGAGGCGACCGAGCAGGCGCTGGCCGCCGGGTTCACCGGGCTCCGGGTCGCCGCCGACGTCACCCCGCTGGTGCGCACCCCCGCCCAGCTGGACGCCTTCGCCCGCTACGAACACCTGGTCGAGCGCTGCATGACCACCCGGCCCCTGTCGGGCATGTGCGGTTACGACCGCGATGAACTCGGTGACGAGGCCATCGCGCAACTGGCCTGCCTGCACCCGCGCACCAGCACGGGCGCCGCGCCGTTCCGCCTGCACGCCCGCGGGCGTGCGGGGGCGGCGGCCGGGCTGGACGGGGAGCTGGACTCGGCGGCCCACGAGCTGTGGCCGCTCGCGCTCCGGCGCGCCGACCTGCGGCCCGTGGCCGGGGAGGTGGTGATCGACGCGGCCGGCCTGGAGTTCGTCGACCACCGCAACCTGCTGGCGCTGGCCGACCACGCCGACCGGCTCGGGGCGACCGTGGTCCTGCGCACCGCGCTGTCCTCCCCCGCCCACGTCCTGCGCCTGTTGAACGTGACCAGCGTTCGCGTGGAGGGGGTGGTATGAGCACCGGGCAGCGCGGCTACGACCACTCCGCGATCTACTACGCCTCCGACGAGGACCTGTTGGCCGTCGTGGTGCCGTTCCTGCTGGGCGGGCTGGAGGCCGGCGAGCCGACCGTGGTGTCCCTGGAACCGGAGCGGGCCGAACTGGTCCGCGCGGCGCTGCCCCGCTCCGCCGGGACCGCGTTCACCTCCACCGACGACCTCTACGCCAGACCCGCCACCGCGATCAGGTCCTACCAGGAGATGATGGCCGACCTGGTGGCCTCCGGCGCGCGCGGCATCCGCATCGTCGGTGAAGTCCCCCCGGCGGCGCTGACCACCTCGTGGGACTGGTGGGCCCGCTACGAGTCGGCGGTCAACCACGCCTACGACGAGTTCCCCCTGCGCAGCATGTGCGCCTACGACACCCGCACCACCCCCCGCCACGTCCTCGACGACGTCGCCCGCACCCACCCCTTCACCGCGACCCCGGACGGGGAACACCACGCCTGTGACCGCTACGTCGAACCGCCCGCCTTCCTCGCCGAGCACCGGCAGATGACGCCCCACCCGATCCAGCGCACCCCGCCGCTGGTGGAGCTGACCGACCCGAGCCCGTCGGCCGCGCGGGCCGCGGTGCAGGGGGCGAACAGGAGCACGCTGCCCGCGGCGGAGGTGGAAGACCTGCTGCTGTCGGTCAGCGAGGTGGTGACCAACGCGCTGCGCCACGGCCGCCCACCGGTCCGCTTCCGGGTCTGGTCCGACGCCCACCACGTGGTCGTCACCTGCCACGACACCGGCGCCGGGCCCACCGACCCGTTCGCGGGCCTGCTCCCCGCCCCGAACCGCGACATCGGCGGCCTCGGCCTGTGGCTGACCCACCAGCTGTGCCACCACGTCGCCCTCCACCACGACGACACCGGCTTCACGATCCGCCTCACCGCGGGCGACCCCTACCGCCCGCACGCCTGATCACCCCGTCGCGACGGGAAGGCCGACGCCCGAGGGCGCGAAGTGCGCGCGGGTGGGCGCCGGCCGGCACGGCACGCGGGAGCGACCGACCCCGGCACCGGCCTGGTCGATCACCACGGCGGGGTGGACGAGGCGGTCTCCGTGTCCGCGCCGTTGTCGGCCCGGCGATAGGTGCGGTCGGTCCCGTGCCAGTCTAGGCACAGCACGGTGGCGTCGTCCTGGAGCAGGCCGCGGCAGGCGCGCCGCACCGCACCGGTCACCGCCCGCACCGCCTCCCGGGGGTGCAGGCCGTCGGTGTCGCGGACCAGCGCGGGCAGGTCGGCGCCCGCGGCGTCGCGTTCGAACATCCCGTCGGTGAACAGCACCAGCCGGTCTCCGGGGCGCAGGTCCAGCCGTTGCACCCGGTACGCGTGCCGGACGACGCCGAAGAGCGGGTCGATCCCCAGCTCCACGGGTCTCACCACGCCGTCGCGCAGCAGCAGCGGGGCGGGGTGCCCGGCGTTGACCAGCTCCGCCGCTCCTCCGGCGAGGTCCACGCGCAGCAGTTGGCCGGTCGCCAGCGAGCCCCGGCCGTGCTCCAGCAGCGCCTCGTTGGCCCGGCGGGCCTGCTCGACCAGGTCGCAGCCCTCGCGGCGGGCCCCGCGCAGCGCGCCGACCAGCAGGGTCGCGGTGAGCGCCGAGGCCACGTCGTGCCCGGTGGCGTCGGTGATCGACAGGTGCAGGACGTCGCGGTCCAGGGCGTAGTCGTAGGTGTCGCCACCGATGTCGTCGGCGGGCACCAGGGCGCCGGCCACGGTGAACTGGGCGGCCTCGCAGCAGGGGGCCGAGGGCAGGAGCTGGTGCTGGATCTCCGCGGCCAGGCTCACGGGGGTGGTGCGCCGGCTGGAGTGGTAGAGGTCGGTGAACCGGCGGTCGGTGACGATGACGTAGGCCAGCGCGTGGGCGGCCTCGGACAGCTGCGCCAGCAGCTCGTCGTCGAGCGCCGGAACGGTCAGCTCCAGCACGCCCACGCAGTCGCCGCGGTTGGTCACCGGCAGCACCGCCCGCACCCCTTCGCCGTCCTGCTCCCGCCACGGCCGCTGGGTGCACAGCACCTCCTCGTAGGCGCTGTCCCGCAGGTCGATGCGCTCCGCGGAACGCCCACCCGGGTCCTGCGCGGTCGAGGTCAGCCGCACCAGTTGCTCGTCGACGAGGTCCACCAGCAGGAACGACACGTCGAAGGCCTCGAACCGCTTGGCCAGGTCGCGCGCGACGACCTCGACCGACTCCACCGGCGGTGCGCTCTCCGCCGCCGCCAGCACATCACCCGGTCCCGCCCCGCCACCGCTCACGGCAACCTCCTGAATTCCCGGGAGGTCTACCCAATCGTCTCACGAACATCACCCGTGTTGTTCGGAAAGACGACCCGTGAACCGCAATGCGCCCGGTGCGCGCGCTCGGGGGCATCCGCAGTTCTGCGGCACCGGTACCTACGCATGGTGCGCCACCGCAAGCCGTTCAGCCGATTGCGAGTGGTCCGCGCCGGTTGCGACGGCCCCGGCGTCCGTGGTGGACGTCAACTGCCCGCTGGGGACCCAGATCGGCACCTACTCGCCCGGCATGACGCTGCTGCCGCGGCACATCGACTTCACCGCCGTGCTGTGAACCGGCGGGCGTCCGAGGTGCGGGCGCCGTCCGGGTGTTCACGAAGGCGCGGGTACGCGAAGATCGGGCCGTGCGCCTGCCCCTTGACGGAGCGACCCCGAGTGGGCGGTTGACGCTCGTCGACCGCCTGGAGACCGACGACGGGTACGCGTTCGCCCTGGACCGCCCCCACTTCTTGGCGGTCGGCGACCGGGTTGTGTTCGAGAACGGTGATCCCGTGGTCCTCCGGGCCGACGGCGAGCGGTTCACGCCCGCAGGCTCGTGGAGCACGTCCTGCCACAGCCGGTGAGTGGCGCCGGCTCATCGGCACGGGCGCGGTGCACCGGTCACCGTGGCGGCCGTGCGGGTGCGTGGGAGTAGTACGAGGTGACCGCCGGTTGGCCGGTGTAGTTGGGGCCGGCCCGGTCGTCGGCGCCGAGGTACCGGAACGGCAGGCTGACCTGTCGATGCCCGACGCACCTGATGCGGCGGCGTCGGGAGTCGTAGTCGAAGCCGGCCGACCGCAGTGGCCCGGTCAGTCGTCGGCGCCACGGGTGTCCCTGCTCCGACACGACGGCGGCGAGGTCCAGGTTCGCCACCAGGAGGCCGCCCGCGGTCAGCCACGAGGCCGCGCGGGTCAGGGCGTCGAGCTTGTCGCCCAGGTAGTGCATGCCGTGGACGCAGGTCACCAGGTCGAAGGGGTGGTGCGGGGCGAAGGAGTCGACCGGGCCCGTGACGAACTCGACCCGGCCCGGCGTCTTCGGGAGTTCGGGACGACCGGTCCCCGCACGGCCGCGGGTCGCACGGGGACCGGTCGGCGTCCTCGGCGCGCTGTCGAGGACGCCGGGCGGTGACCGCTACGAGACGCCGATCGAGCTGGCCCGGTTGTTCCACCCGGTCCCGATGTTGGACAGGTTGGACGACGCGTCGATCCAGACCGAGTAGGGCGAGCCGTAGTTGACGGGGTCGTGCAGGTGGACGTCGCACTGGTTGTACGTGCGCACCGAACTGGCCCGGTTGCTGAACGTGCCGAGGTTGGGGTTGCCGTACTCCCCCTCGTACTCGGGGGTGCACGGCGCCGTCACGTAGAAGTCGTACGTCGCCCCCGAGTAGTTGATCCCGTCGTACAGCCGCACGGCCAGCACCGCCTGCGCGCCGATCCCCGCGAGCCGCGCGGCCTCGGTGTCGGTGCCGGCGCAGGCGGTCGACCGGGTCGCCAGGTCGGCGGCGCAGTACCGCGCCTCCCCCGCCGCGGCGGGTGACGCGGCCGCGGTCAGGGCCGAGCCGACCAGCAGCGAACCGGCTGCCACCGCCAGTGCGACCGCACGTGCTCCGCGAATTCCGATCATCGGTTTCCCCTCTCGGTGTGGCTGTTCCGAGCGGAAGCATGGCGGTGCGACCCTGTGGAGTCCTTGCAAGCTTTCTGCACGGCCCTGCGGTGCGGTCCTCAGGCGGGCTGGTCGGCCACGGCCTTCCCCCGCGCGGCGCCGAGCAGGGTCAGCGCGGACGCGCGGGGGTCGCGGTCGGGCAGCGCGAGCGCGGCGGGGGCGTGGATCGGCGGGTCGGGCCGGACCAGGGCGACGGCGGTGGAGCCTTGTGGGACAACGCCTTCGGGGAGCACGGTCCAGCACTCGCCGGAGGCGACGGGGCCGGCCAGGAGGTCTTGGACCCGGCTCGGGGTCGGCCCCGGGAGAGGGGTGAACCCGGCCGCTTCGCAGGCGGCCGTGATCAGGTCGTGGACGCCCGGGTTGTCCGCGCGGTCGGGTCGGGCCAGGGGCAGCTCGGCGAGCGCGGCGAGGTCGCCGGCGGTGCGGGCGCGCGCGGCGGGGACGGCCAGGAGCAGCGGCTCGTCCCAGAGGTGGTGGACCCGCACGCCCGGGGTGTCCGGCGGCGCCGCCACGAAGGCGGCGTCGAGGTCGTTGGCGGCGAGGGCGGCGAGCTGACCGGTCGTCGAGGCGGAGCTCGTCACCCGGAGCGCGATGCCGGGG
>NZ_JBHWIE010000074.1:6958-28743 GCF_042732085.1 Actinosynnema sp. NPDC059797 | reverse complement strand
CCCGCCGCGCCGGGGCCGAAGCCGCCGGGCACCGGGCCGCGCGCCGCGCCGGGACCGGTCGTGGCCGTCGAGCCGCCCGCCGCGAGGGCGCCGCCCGCGCCACCGCCGCCACCCGCGCCGCCCGAGCCCGTCGGGCCGAAGCCGCCCGCGCCGCCGGTCGGCCCGAAGCCGGGCAGGCCGCCCGTCGGCCCGCGACCCGTGCCCGACCCGGGGAACGTGCTCGTCACGGGGGGCGTGCCGGGGCTGCCGGCGGGCACGTAGGCCGGCGGCTTCACGCCGGGCGGCAGGGTGCCCCCGCCCTGCTTGGGCGTGGTGTTCGGGTTCGCCGGCTGGTACGGCGGCACGTAGCCGCTGCCCGGCGGCGTGTAGCCGGGGTTGTTGTAGTTCGGCGGGGTGTAGCCCGGGTTGTTGTAGCTGGGCGTGGTGTAGCCCTGCGCCGGGTTCGGCGCGCTGTAGCTCGGCGCGCTGTAGCTCGGGGCGGTGTAGCCCGAGGGCGCGGTGTAGCTCGGCGGGGTGTACGGGTTGGCCACCGGCACCTGCGCCGCCGCCGCGGCCGCCGTCGTGCCCTCGGGCCGGGAGACCGCCGGGGGCAGCGGCGCGCCGGGCGCCATGGCCGACTGGTACGAGCCGCCCTGCGCGGGGGGCGAGTAGGACGCGGCGGGGGACAGCGGCGTCACGGGCCGCTCGGCCGTCGCCGCGTAGCCGGACGGGGCCGTCGCCGCGCCGCCGCCGCCGGACGAGTACGCGCTGACCGCCGTCGCGTCGCCCAGCGTCGGGCCCGACACCGAGGTCGCCGCGAGCATGAGCCGGGGCTCCTCGGTCTCCCCGGTCACCGGGTTGAACGGCGGGGTGAACACGGGCGTGGTCTGGTCGACCGCCCGTGACTCCTTCTCCATCGTGTTCATCACGGTCACGGCGTGCTCGTGCAGCGCCCGCGCGTGCTCGTTGGCCGCCTGCACGTCGGCGGCCGAGCTCGCCAGCCCCTGGATGCCGCCCGCGGTGAACGTCCCGGCCGCCTGGTCCCAGTTGAACTCGACCGGCTCGGGCATGCTCGCCCGCGCGTTCTCCATGATGTGGCTCTGGTCCTGCACGCGCTTGCCGACCTCGACGGCGGTCGCCGCGGTGTCGGTGACCCACTCGGCGAGCATCTTGATCGACGCGCGCGCGGCGTCCGCGGCGTCGCCCGTCCAGCCGGACTCGGTCAGCGCCACCCGCTCGTTGATCAGCCGCGCCGCCTCGGTCAGCTCGGTGCCGAACTGGCCCCACTCCGCGCCGATCTCGCCGGTCTGACCGGGGTCGTTGTTGTTGTGCACCGCCTCGTACAGCTCGCGGTGGGACCGGGACGCCCAGTTCTGCGCCTCGGTCAGGACCAGGTCGATCTCCTCAGGCTGCCGCTTCATCTCCGCCGGTCCTCTCAGTTCCCGCTCAGCCGCTTCATCTCGACCTCGTGCTCCTCGTCGGCCGCCGTGAAGTTGCGGATCGCGCTCCGCACGGAGTCGTGCGTCTGCTGGAGCACCTCGCGGTAGGCGGTCATCACGGACACGAACGACCGCGGGTCGCCGTCGGCGCGGGCCTCGAACTTGTGGGCCATCTTGTCGCCGACGGGGTTGGCGCCGAGCGGGGCGGGGCGCGCCAGGCGGCCGGCCCGCTCCAGCCACGAGTCGACCTGGTCGATCTGCTCCAGGAGCATCCTGCGCAGCTCCTCGCCGGTGGCCGGGTCGAGCGACACCTGCCCGGAGTTCACGGTCTCCCGGAGGGCCGCGACCTTCGTGCCGAGGGTCGGGGCCTCCCGCGGCGGGGCCTGCTCGCCCCCGTCTTCGGCGATGTACATCGTCAATCCCTCGCGAAGGCAGCCTGCTGGACGGAACAGACGTTCCCGGTGACCTCCAACGCCGGGCCAACGCGGGGCCAACGCGCCCGTCGGGGGCGTCGCGGCCGCTGTGACAAACTCTCGGATCACAAGGTGACTGCCCCGAAAGGTTGCAGGATGCGGGTCAACCTGCTCGGCCCGGTGGAGCTGGTTTCCGCAGGTGGGGAGCCGGTTCGCCTGGGAGCGGCGAAGCGCAGGACCGTCTTGGCGGCCCTCGCCTTGGAGCTGAACCGGGTGGTGTCCGGAGATCGCCTCCTGGACGTGGTGTGGGACGGGTCACCGCCCCCGCAGGCGAAAGCCGCCCTACAGGGACATATCGCCCAACTCCGGAAGGTCCTGTCCGGTGGTGTAGCGCTCGTCACGCGCGCCCCCGGCTACGTGCTCACCGGCTCGCGGGAGGCGGTGGACGCGTTCCGGTTCGAGGACCTGGTGGCGCGGGCCCGGGACGCGGCGGACGAGCAGGCCGTCGACCTGTTGCGGGAGGCGCTGGCGCTGTGGCGGGGCCCGGTGCTCGCCGACGTGCCCGGCGACCAGCTGCGCGAGGCGGTGACGGCGCGGCTGGAGGAGCAGCGGCTGGCGGCCGTGCAGGACCTGGCGACCAGGCTGTTCCGGCTGGGCCGGGCGGCCGAGGCGGTGCCGGGCCTGCGCGACGAGGTGGCGGCGGACCCGCTGCGCGAGGCCCTGGTGGCGCGGCTCGTGCTGGCCCTGCACTGGACCGGGCGGCAGGCCGAGGCGCTGGAGCTGTTCCACCGGACGCGGGAGCGGCTGGCCGAGGAGCTGGGCGTCGACCCGGGGCCGGAGCTGCGCGACGCCTACCAGACCGTGCTGGCCGGCGACGTCGTGCCGTCGAGGGCCGCGGTGAGCCACGCGCCGGCCCAGTTGCCGCGCGAGCACCGCGGGTTCGTGGGCCGGGAGCTGGAGCTGTCGGACCTGCGCGAGTGCCTGATGGGGCAGGACTCGGCGATCGGGCTGCTGGTCGGGCCGGCCGGGGTGGGCAAGACGGCGCTGGCGCTGCGCTGGGCGCACGGGGTGGCGGGCGACTTCCCGGACGGGCAGCTGTTCGTCAACCTGCGCGGGTTCGACGAGACCGAGCCGCTGGACCCGCGGACCGCGCTGGTCGGGTTCCTGCGCGCGCTGGGGCTGACGGACTCGCAGATCGCGGCGGACCTGGAGGACCAGGCAGCGCAGTACCGGTCGCTGCTGGCCGGGCGGCGCGTGCTGGTGCTGCTGGACAACGCCCGGTCCGCCGAGCAGGTCCGGCCGCTGCTGCCGGGCTCGGCGCGGTGCCTGGTGCTGGTCACCTCGCGGCACCGGCTGGACGACCTGGTGGTGACGGAGGGCGCGACGTCGCTGCACGTGCCGACGTTGCCGGAGGAGAGCGCGGAGCACCTGCTGGCGGCGCTGCTGGGCCAGCCGCGGATCGAGCAGGAGCCGGAGGCGGTGGCCGAGCTGTGCGAGCTGTGCGACCGGCTGCCGCTGGCGCTGCGGATCGCGGGCGCGCGGCTGGCGTCCCGGCCGCGGTGGACGATCCAGTCGCTGGTGGACGAGCTGCGCGACGAGCAGGGGCGGCTGTCGGCGCTGTCGCTGCCCGAGGCGGGTCGCGGGGTGCACGCGGCGCTGGCGGTGAGCTACCGGGAGCTGCCGGAGGGCGCGGCGCGGCTGTTCCGGCGGCTGGGGCTGCACCCCGGCACGGACCTGGACAGCTACGCGGCGGCGGCGCTGCTGGACATCAACGTGGTGAGCGCGCGGACGCACCTGCGGACCCTGGCCTACGCCAACCTGCTGCACGAGTCCACGCCGGACCGGTACTCGCGGCACGACCTGGTGCGGCTGTTCACCCACCACCTGGCGGCGTTCGAGTCCGAAGCGGACAACAAGCTGGCCGCGGACCGGCTGCTGGACTACTACCTGCACGTGGCGGACTCGGCGCGGGCGCACCTGTCGGACCACGTGCTGCCGTTCGGGCCGCCGGAGCACCGGCCCGCGTCGTTCCCGGAGCTGTCGTCGCACGCGGCGGCGCTGGACTGGTTCACGCTGGAGGAGGCCAACCTCGGGCTGGCGCTGGACATCGCGGTGAACGCGGGCGAGCGCGAGCGGACGTGGCAGCTGGCGCTGTGCCTGGACGCGTTCCACTTCCGCCGCGGCAACCGGCTGGACCGGCTGGCGCTGTGCCGGATCGGGCTGGCGGCGGCGCGGTCGCTGGGGGACGGGCACGCGGAGGCGACGTTCCTGCTGCGCCTGGGCTCGACGCTGGCCGACCTCGGTCGGATCGACGAGGCGGTCGAGGCGTGCACGCGCGCGGCGGCGCTGGCGGCCGGCGACCGTGACCTGGAGCTGGCGGCGCTGGCGAACCTCGGGTACTGCCTGATGGCGGACGACCGGCTGGACCGGGCGCAGGAGGTGATCCTGGAGGCGCTGGAGGTGGCCCGCGAGGTGGGCGACGACCGGACGCAGGCGAACCTCCGGAACAACCTGGCGAACGTGCTGCTGCGCAAGCACCAGCCGGAGGAGGCGCTGAAGCACGCGACGGAGGCGCTGGGCCTGTTCCCCGCGGCGCCGTCCAAGGCGCACACCGCGACGCTGCACACGCTGGGCGCGGCGTCGCAGCAGCTGGGGCGTGCCGACGAGGCGCTGGAGTCGTACCGGGCGGGGCTGGCGCTGGCGGCGCGGCTGGGCGACCGGTACCAGGAGGCGCTGTGCCACCGGGCCATCGGTGACGTGCTGGAGCAGTCGGAGGGCGTGGACGCGGCCCGCCCGCACTGGCTGGCGGCGTTCAACCTGTACCGCGACCTGCGCCTCGCGGACGCCGACGACCTGGCCCGCAAACTGTCCCTGTCCACCCACCCGGCGTCCTGACCGCAGAACTCACCGATCCCGAACGTACGACTCGCGGGCCCTGAACGTACGACTCGCGACACCCCAGTGGACGACACGCGATGCCGGAGTGGACGACACGCGCGCAGTGGGGTGGACCTGTCGGCGTGTCGTCCGGTCGGGTATTGCGTGTCGTCCGGTCGGGACTAGCGCACCGCCTCGGCGGCCGCGCGGCCGGCCACCCGGCCGGAGAAGAGGCAGCCGCCCAGGAAGGTGCCCTCCAGGGCCCGGTAGCCGTGGACGCCGCCGCCGCCGAAGCCCGACGCCTCGCCGGCCGCGTAGACGTTGGGCAGCGGGTCGCCGGACGGGGTCAGGACGCGGGCGGAGAGGTCCGTGTGCAGGCCGCCCAGGGTCTTGCGGGTCAGGACGGAGAGGCGGACGGCGATCAGGGGGCCGGCCTTGGGGTCGAGGAGGGGGTGGGGCTCGACCACGCGGATCAGCTTGTCGGTCAGGAAGCGGCGGGCCTCGCGCATGGCGTTGACCTGCGCGTCCTTGCCCAGGCCGGAGATGACCTGGCGGTCGCGCTCCACGATCGTGCGCCGCAGCTCGTCGGCGTCGATGAGCGACGTGCCGGTCAGCTCGTTCATGCCGGCGGCCAGCTCGGCCGGGGTGTCGCCGAAGATGAACTCGTCGGACAGCTTGGCGAACGCCTCGACGGGCGCGACCGCGCCGGGCAGGGCGCGCCTGAGCACCTGCTTGACGTCCTTGCCGGTCAGGTCGGGGTTCTGCTCCGAGCCCGACAGCGCGAACTCCTTGCCGATGATCCGCTTGTTCAGCACGAACCACGAGTGGCCGTGGCCGGTCTTGACGATGTGCTCCAGCGCGCCCAGGGCGTCGAAGCCCGGGAACAGGGGCACCGGCAGGCGTTGGCCGGTGGCGTCGAGCCACAGCGGCGACGGGCCGGGCAGGATGCGGATGCCGTGGTGGCTCCACACCGGGGCGTAGTTGGCGATGCCCTCGGGGTAGTGCCACATGCGGTCCTCGTTGACGACGTTGCCGCCGGCCTCCTGCACCACCTTGAGCAGCTCGCCGTCCACGTGGTCGGGCACGCCGGACAGCATGTGCTCCGGCGGGGTGCCCAGGCGGGCCGGCCAGTTGCGGCGCACCATCTCGTGGTTGGCGCCGATGCCGCCGGAGGTGATCACGACGGCCTGGGCCCGCAGCTCGAACTCGGCCACGGCCGTGCGGGAGCTGGGTTCGCCGCGCCCGACCGCGCTGGGCTCCAGCACCGAGCCGCTGACGCCGTCGACCTCGCCGCCGGTGCTGGTCAGGCCGGTCACGCGGTGCCGGAACCGCAGGTCGACGAGGCCGCGCGCGACGCCCTCGCGCACCCGCCGCGCGAACGGCGCCACGATGCCCGGCCCGGTGCCCCAGGTGACGTGGAACCGCGGCACGGAGTTGCCGTGCCCGCCGGCCAGGTACCCGCCGCGCTCGGCCCACTGCACCAGCGGGAACCAGCGGACGCCCATCGCGTGCAGCCACGACCGCTTCTCGCCCGCCGCGAAGTGCACGTACGCCTCGGCCCACCGCCTCGGCCAGTGGTCGCAGTCGCGGTCGAACGCCGCCGAGCCCAGCCAGTCCTGGAGCGCCAGCTCGGCCGAGTCGCGGACCTTCAGGCGCCGCTGCTCGGGCGTGTCGACCATGAACAGCCCGCCGAACGACCAGAACGCCTGCCCGCCGAACGAGGACTCCGGCTCCTGGTCGAGCAGGATGACCCGGCGGCCCGCGTCGACCAGCTCGGCGGTGGCGACCAGGCCCGCGAGACCCGCGCCGACGACGATGACATCCGCATCCGCCCCATGTGCCATCGGGCGAGTCTAGATCGAAGCGCACGTCGCGCAAGACAGTCGAATAAAATTCACTTTTTCTGGAGGGGGATCCATGTCGTACGCATCAGGCGAGGTCAACGCCCTGTGGCGGCCGGTGGACGCCGTGCCGACCATCGACCGACCGCTGACCACGGCGCGGTTGGTGGGCACCGGGGACGTGACCGACGGGCGGTTCGGGCTGTTCGAGTGGCGGATGCGCCCGCACGCCGGCGGCCCGGCCGCGCACTTCCACAAGACGTTCTCCGAGTCGTTCTACGTGCTGTCCGGAACGGTCCGGCTGTTCAACGGCGAGACGTGGGTCGAGGCGAACCCGGGTGATTTCCTGCACGTGCCGGAACGGGGGGTGCACGCTTTCCGCAACGACTCCGACGAGCCCGCGTCGATGTTGATCCTGTTCGCCCCGGCCCCGCCGCGCGAGGAGTACTTCCGGGAGCTGGCCGAGATCGGCGAGAGCGGGCGGCAGCTCACCCCGGAGGAGTGGACCGAGCTGTACGCCCGGCACGACCAGTACATGGTCTGAGGGTTGCCGGGGATGCGGGGGCGGGGTGCCGTGGAGGGGCGGGGATGCCTTGGAGTGCCGAGGGGATGGTCATGGTGCGGGGCGAAAAGGCCGCCGGCCGTCCGGTGAGGGGGAGTACCGTCCGGCCGACGGCGGTCGGGCGTGCGTGGGCGCACCTGCAACGTCTCGGGGAGAGGTGCCGCACGGGGCATGGGGGGAGGCGCCCTGGCGGTCCTGACGTCCGGTGCGGCGTCCACCGCGCCGACCACCAGTAGAACGGTGCGTGTCGAACGCCTGTTCCCCGGGTGACCGGGAGGTGTCGGGTATCACGACGGGTCGGACGGCCGTCGTCGGGGTCGCCCGCTGCCGGTGTCGGTGGGGCCGGGGCCCGGGTCTGCGAGGCCGGGATCGGTGGGGCCGAAGTCCGTGGGGCCGGCGCCGGTGGGGTCGCTGGCGGTCGGGCCGCTGGCGGTCGGGCCGCTGCCGGTCGGGTCGCTGCCGGTCGGGCCGCGGTCGCCGCGCAGGTCGGTGACCCGCTGCCGGGCCCGGTCGAGCCGGTCCCGCGCGCCGTCCGCGCGGCGGCGCGCCCGTTCGGCGGTGACCGCCGCCTCGTGCTCGGCCCGCTGCGCCCGCCGGAACTCGGCGTGCGCCGCCGCCGCGTGCTCGGCCCGTTCGTCCAGCTCCCGGTTCGCCTCGGCGAGGGTCGACTCCGCCCGTCGCACGTCCGCGTGGGCGGCGTCGACGTCCTCGCACGCCCTGGCCAGCTCCCGCTCCCGGCGGCGCGCGCGGCGGGGCGCCAGTTCGTCGCGCACGGTCCCGCCCGCCGGCGTGAACGCGGTCCGCTCGACCGGCTTGACCAGCCGCCCGGCCCGGATCCGGGCGGCCAGCACGCGGTCCGCGATCGCCGCCGCCAGGGTCGCGCGCACCTGCCGCACGGCTTCCGGCCCGAGCGGGTGGCCCGCCGCGCGCGCCAGGTCCTCGGCCCGCCGCACCAGTGCGTTCAGCGCGACCCGCCGCCGCGTGCTCAGCCGCCGCAGCGCGTTGCCGCGCAGCCCCTCCGCCGCCAGCAGCTCCTCGCCCAGCGCCGGCAGGTCGCCGAGCACGTCGGACTCGCGGGCCAGCGAGTTCAGCGCCCACGCCGACGCCGTCGGCTTGCGCAGCGCGGCGATCTCCCTGGCCAGGGCCTGGTCGCCGCGTTCGGCGGCCCGCCGGGCGTGGGCGTCCCGGGCCGCGACGAACCCGGCCGGCGGCAGGGCGTACAGCTCGTCGGCTATCCGGTCGATCGGCACGACGTCCACGATGCCGACCAGTCTGCTCGTCATCGGGTTGGTGTGCGGTTCGTTACGGATATCGGGGGTGAATCGGCGATTCACCGTTGACACTGGTTGACACACCGGCCGATTGGCTCTTGACTGGAGGTGTCGCGGTCGTTCTCGACTTGTCCGGCACAATTCGCGCATTCGCGCAAGGGTCCGTTCAGTCCAATTAGGACTTCTCTGTTGCGCTGTTCGTCCGATTGTCCGGGCGAACCCGGGGGGATGTGCTTGCGCCAATCTTTTCCCACGAAGGGTTTGCGCCGTGATCAACTCGGTAAGTCGGTGGAGACACCGCACCGGTGCGGCCTTGATGGCCGCCGTGCTCGGCACCGCCGGCCTCGGCCTCACCGCCGGGCCGGCGGTCGCGCAGGAGGCGCCGACCGCGCCCGCGCCCGCTGACAAGCAGCTCGACAAGCAGGACCTGGAGCGGATCTCCGAGGCGGAGCGCGCCGGCCGGGCGAACGTCACGCTCCTGGTCGCCGCCGAGGAGGGCCGGACCGATTCCGCGGCCGCCGACCTCAAGGCCCTCGGCGGCGTCGTCGAGGCCACCGAGCGGGACGTCGACTACCTGCGGGTGTCGGTGCCGCGCGACAAGGCCGAGAAGGCCGCCAAGCTCGCCTCGGTGAACTCGGTGGACGTGGACGGCCTGGTCGAGCTGGACGACCCGCGGCCGGACGGCGCGACCACCCCGCTGCCGCAGCCGGCGCCGGACGCGAAGACGCCAAAGAAGAACCCGTACATGCCGACGCGGGACACCAACGCGGCGCAGTTCACCGACCAGCACCCCAAGTGGGACGGCCGGGGCACCACGATCGCGATCATGGACTCCGGCATCGACCTGGACCACCCGGCGCTGGCCACCACGTCGACCGGTGAGCGCAAGATCGTCGACTGGTACAACGCGAACGCCACGAACTCCGGCGACGGCACGTGGGTCCCCGTGGCCGGCTCGTACCTCGGCGCGTTCACCAGCGGCGGCGCCACCTACAAGGCGCCGGCCACCGGCGGCCCCTACAGCTTCGGCCTGTTCCGCGAGACGGCGGGCGACCTGGGCCTGGCCAACAGCGAGACCGGCGGCGACATCAACCGCGACGGCGACCGCGCGGACGCGTTCGGCGTGCTCCAGGACCGCACCACCAAGGTGGTCCGGGTGGACGTCGACGGCGACGGCGACTTCACCGACGAGACGCCGATGATCGACTACAAGGTCAAGAAGGACGTCGGCCACTTCGGCGTCGACAACCCGGCCACCCCGGTGCTCGACACCGTGGCGTTCGTGGTGCAGACCGACCGGTCGATCTACGACAACGGCGGCACCGCCTACGTCAACATCGGCATCTCGGCCGCCGCGCACGGCTCGCACGTCGCGGGCATCACCGCGGCGAACAAGATGTTCAACGGCAAGATGCAGGGCGCGGCCCCCGGCGCGAAGCTGATGGCGGTCAAGGTCTGCCTGTCGACCCCGTCGTGCACCAACAGCGGCCTGATCGACGGCCTGCTGTACGCGGCGCGCAACGGCGCCGACGTCGTCAACATCTCGATCGGCGGCCTGCCGCCGCTCAACGACGGCAACAACGCCCGTGCGGAGATCTACAACCGCACCATCGAGGAGTACAACGTCCAGGTGTTCATCTCCGCCGGCAACAGCGGCGCGGGCGCGAACACCGTCGGCGACCCCTCGGTGGCCACGAACTCGATCAGCGTCGGCTCCTACATCACCAAGGAGACCTGGCTGTCGAACTACGGCTCGGTCACCGCGCAGAAGGAGGGCCTGCACGGCTTCTCCTCCCGCGGCCCGCGCGAGGACGGCGGCTTCAAGCCGAACATCGTCGCGCCCGGCTCGGCGATCTCGACCACGCCGCAGTGGCAGAACCCGAACCCGGTGCCCGGCACCTACGCGCTGCCCGCCGGCTACGCGATGCTGAACGGCACCTCGATGGCCGCCCCGCAGGCCGCCGGCGCCGCCGCGCTGCTGATCTCCGCCTACAAGGCCGAGCACGACGGCCGGCGCCCGCCGGTGTCCGAGCTGCGCAACGCCATCCAGTCCGGCGCCAAGTGGGTGTCCTCGCTCCAGGCCTACGAGCAGGGCGCGGGCCTGTTCGACACCAAGAAGGCGTGGACGCAGCTCAACGCGCACCCGAACACCCAGGCCGTCACCACCTCGGTGGCCGTCAACACGCTGCTCGCGGGCCAGCTCGCCACCCCGAACACGGGTGTCGGCATCCACGACCGCGAGGGCGTGAAGGTGGGCGAGGAGTACACCCGCACCTACACCCTGACCCGCACCACCGGCCCGGACCGCAACCAGCAGTTCCTGGTCAAGTGGCAGGGCAACGACGGCACGTTCTCGTCGAAGTCCCTGGTCACGCTGCCGCTGAACACGCCGGTCAAGTTCGACGTGAAGGTCAGGCCGAAGACCGCGGGCGCGCACTCGGCCGTGCTGAAGCTCGACAACCCCGGCACGCGCGGCATCGACGTGTTCACGCTGAACAGCGTGTTCGCGGCGGACGAGTTCACCGCGGCGGGCAAGTACTCGGTCACCAAGACCGGCAAGATCGACCGCAACCAGTCGAAGTCGTTCTTCGTGCGGGTGCCGGAGGGCGCCAGCGCGCTGAAGGTCGACATGGCGGCCGGCGGCGCCGAGGCGGGCAAGGGCCAGGTCCGGTTCCTGCGCTACGACCCGTACGGCGTGCCGTTCGACACGACCTCGTCCACCAACTGCTACAACCCCGACGCGGGCGCGGGCTGCGCCGGTGGCTCGCCCACCAGCCGCACCGTGAGCAACCCGACGCCGGGCGTGTGGGAGATCGTGGTCGAGGCGCGGCGCACCTCCGACACCGCCTCGGCGCCGTACTCGGTGACCGCGTCGGTGCTGGGCACCACGATCAGCCCGAACCCCGACACCATCGAGTCGGTGACCGCGGGCACGCCGGTCGAGCGCTCCTACGAGGTGACCAACGCGCTGGGCTCGTTCACCGGCAAGGTCGTCGGCGGGGCGCTGTCCAGCGCCCGCATCGAGCGGCCGACCATCGCCAACGCGGAGTCGCAGTTCTACGACGTGACCGTGCTGCCGGGCGCGACGCAGCTGCGCGCCACCATCGGCCGCCCGTCCGACGTGACCGCCGACCTCGACCTGTTCGTCCTGAACTGCACCAGCGGCACCTGCGTGCCGGCGGCGCAGCAGGCGGACGGCGACTCGGAGGAGTCGGTGACGGTCAACAACCCGGCGCCGGGCCTGTGGCGGGTCAACGTGGACGGCTTCGAGGTGCCCGCGGGCACCACGGAGTACGACTACATCGACCTGTTCGCCACCCCGGGCCTGGGCTCGGTCCAGGTGACGGACGCGGACGCCGAGCGGGTCGCCGGCGCGTCGTGGACGGTGCCGGGCGTGCTGACGGCCCTGGCCCCGGCCGGCGCCGGCCGGGTGCTGCGCGGTGAGCTGACCGTGCAGACCTCGGAGGGCGCGGTCGTCGGCCGCGGCACGGTGCTCGTGCGGAACGTGGTCTGACGCACCGCTCCAGCTGAAAGGGCCGTCCCCGGTTCGCCGGGGGCGGCCCTTTCCCGTCGTCAGGGCGCGGGGTCGCCGTTGGACAGCGGTTCGTCCACGTCCACCTGCCGCACGCCCTCGACGGCGGGCACCCGCGCCACCTCGTCCACCGGCACGGTCGCGCGCACGTACCCGGCCGCGGCGTCCGCGGACTCGACGGTCGCGCCCAGGTCCCGCAGCCCGGCCGCGGCCCGCTCGACCTGCCCGGCCTCGGTGGAGACCGTCACCCCGACCACCCGCGCGCCCTCGGCCTTCGCCCTGGCCAGCGCGTCCTGGGCTCGGGGACCGAGCTTCACGGGGGCCTCCGGGGCAGCCGACGGGTTCGCGGTGGACGGGTTCACGGTGGACGGGTTCACGGCGGACGGCGTCGCGGTGGACGAGACGACAGCGGACGAGGGCGCCGTCACGACCCCCTCGGGCGTCGCGCCCGTGCCCGCCGGCCGCCCGCACCCCGCCACGACGAGCGCCAGGACCGCCACCGCCACCGGTTTCCGCATGAAGACCTCCCGTTCGGACCCCACCGACAGGACGGAACGCGGGGTCAGCCCGGTTGCAGCGGCTGGTCCGGCCCGCTGAACGCCTGCACGCGCTCCTGCCCGTCCGGGCTGTCGCCGAACACCCGGTTGTCCGACGCGCCGTTGGCCGCCGGCTCGACCGACCGACCGCCCGCGCGCGGCAGGTCCCGGACCCGCACCTGCGGCAGCGCGCCGGGGTGGTGGGACCGCAGCCACGACACCAGGTGCTCGCGCACCACGCACCGCAGGTCCCACAGGCGCCCGGCGTCGGACGCGCTCACCAGCGCCCGCACCCGCACGAACGACCCCACCGCGTCGGTCACCTGGAGCACGCTCACCCGGCCGTCCCACAGGTCGCAGCCCTCCAGGGCGTGCCGCAGCTCCTGCCGCAGGTCCTCCACCGGCACGGTCCAGTCCAGGTCCAGCTCGACCGTGCCGAGCAGCGCCGACTGGGTGCGCGTCCAGTTCTCGAACGGCGTCTTCATGAAGTACGACGTGGGCAGGATGAGCCGCCGGTCGTCCCACAGGTGCACCACGACGTAGGTCAGCGTGATGTCCTCGATGCGGCCCCACTGCTTCTCCACGACCACCACGTCGTCGAGCCGCACGGCGTCGCTGAACGCGATCTGCACGCCCGCGAACACGTTGCCCAGCAGCGACTGCGCCGCCAGCGCCGCGATGGCGCCGATCACCGCGGTCGAGGCCAGTATCGAGGTGCCCGCCGACCGCGCGTCCGGGAACGTCATCAGCACCGCCGCCACCGCGAGCAGGCCCACCACGACCACGGTGACCCGCCGGATCAGCGTGATCTGCGTGTGCACGCGCCGCGCGTGCCGGTTGTCGGACACGTCGACCCGGATGCGGGCCAGGGTCGCGTCCTCGACCACCACCAGCAGCGCCGCGAGCAGCCAGGCGCCGGCGAGGATGAGCGCTATCCCGGTGACGTGCAGCGCGACGGGCCGCCAGTCGCCGCGCGCGACGACGCTCAGCGAGACCTGCACGGCCGACAGCACGGCGACGGCCAGCGCGGGCCGGTGGGCGTGCTCGGCGAGTTCGGCGAACAGCCTGGACCGCCGTCCCAGGCGGCGGACCACCCGGTGGACGAGCGCGACGACCGCCAGTGCGACCAGCAGCGAGCCGGCGGACGTGATGACGGCTGCGAGCACGAAGTGGCACCTCCTCGTTCTCTGGGTACTCCACTGGGCCGTACCCACGAGTGGAGCAGTTCAGGCGCGGGGGAGGAAGTGTGCGATTTTCCCCACGAACGCGACCAGCCGGTCGGGCGTGAACCGCTCCGGGGCGGTGACGGCCAGCCGACCGGCCATCTCGGCCAGCGCGAGCATGGCGTGACCGAGCAGCTCGGCGTCCAGGTCCAGGTCGCCCATGGTCTTGACGCCGAGGTCGGCCAGCTCGTTGACCTGCGCCAACACCCGCGACCGCACCAGTTCGACCTGCATCCGGAACTCCGGCGGGGTGCCCTCGGGCGGCACCAGGACCAGCCGCCAGCGGTCCGGCGCCGCCATCACCGCGTTGACGAACGCCCGGACGGCGTCGGTGTAGACGTCCTCGGGGGAGCGGTCGGCGAAGTCGGTGCCCGGGATGGCGCCCAGCACCTGGGCGGTGGCGCGCTCGGCCTCGCGCCGGAGCAGGGCGTCGAGCACCTCGGCCCGGTTCGCGTACAGCTCGTAGACCACGGGCTTGGTGACGCCCGCCCGCCTGGCCACGGCCTCCATGGTGAGCGCGTCGAAACCGCCCTCGGCGATGAGGGCGAGGGCACCGTCCAGGAACTGCTCGCGCCGCTGCTCAGGGGGCAGGCGCGGGGCGTATTTCCGGCGCGTTGTGCTCACGGGGCCATATTGCTACGGTGTCGTAGCTTTTCCAAGGCTACGTTTCCGTAGTAATTCAGGGGGGCGGTCGGCCGTGTACGTGGAGTCCGACGGTGTGCGGCTGGCGGTGTTCGAGCGGGGCGACCGCTCCGCCCCCACCGTCCTGCTGGTGCACGGCTACCCCGACACGCACCACGTGTGGGACGGCGTGACCGACGTGCTGGCCGAGCGGTTCCACGTGGTCAGCTACGACGTGCGCGGCGCGGGCCGGTCGGACGCGCCGCGCGGGCTGGCCGCCTACCGGCTGCCCGTCCTCGGCCGGGACCTGCTCGCGGTGGCCAGGGCGGTCAGCCCGGACGAGCCCGTGCACGTCGCCGGCCACGACTGGGGCTCCATCCAGGCGTGGGAGGCAGTGACGACCCCCGGCGCGCCCATCGCCTCCTACACCTCCATCTCCGGCCCCTGCCTGGACCACGTCGGGCACCGCATGCGCGGCATCGCCAACCCGGACCAGCTCCGCCGCTCCTGGTACATCGCCGCGTTCCACCTGCCGTTCGTCGCGCCCCTGGTGTGGCGGCACGTCGTGGGCCCGCGGTGGGGCGCCATCCTGCGGCGCGTCGAGGGCGTGACGGCGCCCGTGTCGCCGACCGTCGTGGAGGACGGCGTGCGCGGCATGGCGCTGTACCGGGCCAACTTCGTGCCGCGGCTGCGCGCGCCGCGCGTGCGGCGGACGGACGTGCCGGTGCAGCTCGTGCACCCGCTGCGCGACCGGTACGCGACCGAGGCCCTGACCGAGGGCGTCGAGCGGTGGGTGCCGCACCTGCGGCGGCGCGTCGTGGACGCCGGGCACTGGGCGCCGGTCACCCACCCCCGCGCCGTCGCCGAGCTGATCGCCGACCACGTCACCAGCGCCCGCACGGCCTGAGCGGCGCGCCCGACCCGGCCAGCGCCTCCAGCGCCTCCCGGGCCTGCCGGCGGCCCAGGTTCCAGGCGCGCCAGTCGTCCCGCTCGACGCGGCGGCCCCGGAGGGCGCAGGCCCGCAGCTCCTCCGGCAGGGCGACCAGCGCGGGCACGGCGTCGTCGGACAGGCGGCTCAGGTAGGTCACGTCGACGTCGCCGGTCGCGTGCCAGCGCTCGACGTTCCGCTCGGCGGTGAACCGGTCGGGGTTGAGCGCGGCGATGGCGAGCAGGGCGGCCAAGCCGGTGCCCACCACGGCCCGGGGCAGCCACCGGCCGTCGAGCTTCACGCCCGCCGCCAGCACCAGCAGGTAGACCACGCCCAGCCACAGCTCGCAGGCCGACACCAGGACGCGCAGCACCGTGAAGCCGTAGGCCTGCTGGTAGACCCACATGCGGGTCAGCGCCGACGCGACGATCACCAGCGTGAGCACGCCCAGCGCGCCCAGCAGCGCGCGCAGCAGCCGGCGGTCACCCGGCTCGTCCCGCGCGGCCCGGCGCGCCGCCACCCCGATCACCCCCAGGGTCAGGGCCGTGACCAGCAACAACTGCCAGAAACCGGAGCGGGCGTGCTGGGCGTAGGTCAGGCCCGCGGTGGTGAGGACGTGGTCGTCGCCGCCGAAGAGGGTGGA
Source organism: Actinosynnema sp. NPDC059797 (assembly GCF_042732085.1). Taxonomy (NCBI): domain Bacteria; kingdom Bacillati; phylum Actinomycetota; class Actinomycetes; order Pseudonocardiales; family Pseudonocardiaceae; genus Actinosynnema; species Actinosynnema sp. NPDC059797. Next base: position 12,878 of record NZ_JBHWIE010000074.1, on the reverse strand, counting down.
CACCTGGACGGCCACGAACGCGGCGAACAGCAGCACCAGCGCGCCCACCGGCAGCGCCCAGTCCCGGCGGGCCACCGGGCGCGCCGGCTCGCCGGGCCCGTTGGGGTCGTCGTCGGCGGACAGCGGCATGGCGATCAGGCAGCACGCGCCGACCGTGCCCAGCCCGACCGCGAAGAACAGCAGGACCGGTTGGCCGGAGGTGTCGGGCAGGGCGGAGGAGAGCAGGTCGGCGAAGACCTGGTCGGCGCTCGCGAGCAGCGGGGTGAAGACGAGCAGCAGCCCGGCGGTGACCAGGGCGGGGCGGAGGAGCGCCGGGGCGCCCCGGGCCTTGAGCCCGCGAGCCAGCCACGGCACGGCCCGCAGGGTGGCCGCGGGCACGGCGACCGCGCCGACGAACAGGCCCCAGGCGGTCCGACCGCCGGCGACGGCGAGGGAGCCGGCGGCGCAGCCGGCGATCGCGCAGAGGGTGAACAGCCAGGGGGAGGCGGTGAGGGCGCCCGTGGCGAACAGGGCGGCGGAGAGGACCGCCCAGCCGGGTCTGACCTCGCGGAGCAGGGCGAAGACGAGGAGGGCGGTGAGGAGCCAGCCGAGGCCCGGCCGGTCGAGCGGGAGGAGGACGGCGGCCCCGGCGCCGGCGGCGGTGCCGATCAGGAGGACCCGGGTGGGGGATTGGGCGGTGGGGGATTGGGCGGTGGGGGATTGGGCGGTGGGGGACTGGGTGGTGGGGGATTGGGCGGTGGGGGCCTGGGCTGTGGGGGATTGGGCTGTGGGGAGCTTGGCTGTGGGGAGCTGGGAGGGCGGGGCGGGGGTGGTGGCGGGAGAGGCGGCCTGGGCGGTGGGGGCGGAGGGCGTTGGCTCCGGAGTCGGCTCCGGAGTCGCGGGGTTCTCGGGGTGGGCAGGGGACATCGAGGCCTCCGAGGGCATGGGTCACCGCCCCCCGACGGTCCCGGGCGAGCCGAAAATGTCGGTGGTCGGTGGTTGAATGAAATCAGGGGGTCCCCTGGGCGAGGACCCGTGCGAAGCGATGCGGTGGCGCGCCGGCCCCTCGGCTCGCCGCGGTTCGATCGGCAGTGGCTCGGCTGTTGCTCGGCCGGCCGTGGCTCGGCGGGCTGTTGCTCGGCGGGCTGTTGCTCGGCGGGCTGTTGCTCGGCGGGCTGTTGCTCGGCGGGCTGTTGCTCAGCTGGCTGTTGCTCAGCCGGCCGTGGCGGGGAGGGTCGCCCGGATCCGGCACCCCGGCCCGTCCACCACCGCGATCGTCCCGCCGTGCAGGTCGACCACCCAGCGGGCGATGTTCAGGCCCAGCCCGGTGCCGCCGCCGGCCGCCCGCTCGCCCCTGGTGAACCGCTCGAACACCCGCTCCCGATCCCCGGGCGCGATCCCCGGCCCGTCGTCGGCGACCTCCAGCACCAGGTCCTCCCCCACCGACGCGGTGATCCGGACCTCGCCGCCCGCCGGGCCGTGGCGGGCCGCGTTGTCCAGCAGGTTCGCCACCACCTGCGCCAGCCGGCCCTCGTCCGCGTACACCACCGCGCCCGCCGGTGAGACGTCCACGGTGAAGCGCACCTCCCGGGCCGCCACCGAGGCTTCCGCCACCACGTCCGCCAGCAGCGGTTCCAGGGGGAACTCCGCCCGGTCCAGCGGGTGCGCGCCGGCGTCGATGCGGGACAGGTCGAGCAGTTCCGCGACCAGCCGCCCGAGGCGCTCGGTCTGGGCCAGCGCCGTGCGCAGGGTGGTCGCGTCCGCCGGCGCCACCCCGTCCACGACGTTCTCCAGCACGTTCTGCAGCGCCGTGATCGGGGTGCGCAGCTCGTGCGACACGTTCGCGATCAGCTCGCGCCGCTGCCGGTCGGCCGCGTCGAGGTCCGCGGACATCTGGTTGAACGCGGACGCCAGCTCGCCGACCTCGTCCCGCGCCGTCGCCCGCACGCGCCTGCTGTAGTCGCCCGCGCGCATCGCCCGCACCGCCGCCGTCATCTCCCGCAGCGGCCTGGTCATGCCGTGCGCCAGGACCTGCGAGGTCAGCACCACGATGGCCATGGTCCCGATGGTGGTGCCGGGCGGCAGCCAGCCGATCCGGTGCCAGAAGAACGCGAACCCGGCCGCGAACGCCGCCACCAGCAGGATGCCGATCTTCAGCTTGATCGACCGCACCGGGTCGAGCGGCCTGGGCAGAAGCTCCACGACCGCCGACACGGCCCTCGTCACGACCGACCCGCCCCCGGACCCCACCGACCCCGCCGGCCCCGCCGACCCCGCCGGCCCCACCGACCCCGCCGGCTTCACGACGACACCGCCTTCGGCACCTCCAGCGCGTACCCGACGCCGTGCACGGTGCGGATCAGGTCCGCCCCGAGCTTGCGCCGCAACGCCTTGACGTGGCTGTCCACGGTCCGCGTCCCCGTGCCCTCCTGCCAGCCCCACACCTCGTTGAGCAGGCGTTCCCGCGACTGCACGGCCCGCGGCCGCTCGGCCAGGTGCACCAGCAGCTCGAACTCGGTCGGCGTCAGGTGCGCCTCCTCGCCGCCGCGCAGCACCCGGCGCTCGGCCAGGTCGATCTCCAGGTCGGCCAGCGCGATCCGGGCCGCCGGCGCCGACGCCGCCCGTTCCACCCGCCGCAGCAGCGCGTGCACCCGCGCGGCCAGCTCGCGCATGGAGAACGGCTTGGTCAGGTAGTCGTCCGCGCCCACGGCCAGCCCCACCAGCAGGTCGGTCTCGTCGCCGCGCGCGGTCAGCATCAGCACCGGCACGGGCCGCCGGGCCTGGACGCGCCGGCACACCTCCAGCCCGTCGAACCCGGGCAGCATCACGTCCAGCACCACGAGGTCCGCGTCGTGCGCCCGTTCGACGGCCGTCGGCCCGTCGTGCGCGAGCGAGACCTCGAACCCCTCCGCCCGCAGCCGCGCGGCCACGGACTCGGCGATGGTCAGGTCGTCCTCGACCACCAGAACCCGGCGTGTCATGGGACCGACCCTATGCGCGGGTCGTGGAGGTGGGCGGCGAGAGTTGTGAACGTCCTGTGGAGGCCGGCGGCCGGGGCGACGGCGGTGACCGGGGCGACCGTCACCGGCCCGGCGCGCGTCCGCGTGCCCGCCCCGAAGACCTGTCGGTGCGGCGGCCTAGGGTGGCGGGGTGGGTGATGCCGTGCTGGAAGCGGTGCTGGAGAGGATCACGTTCGCCAACGAGGAGACCGGCTACACGGTCGCCCGCGTCGACACCGGGCGCGGCGGCGACCTGGTGACCGTGGTCGGCTCGTTGCTGGGCGCGCAGCCGGGCGAGTCGATCCGGATGCGCGGGCGGTGGGGCTCGCACCCCCAGTACGGCAAGCAGTTCGTCGTCGAGGACTACACGACCGTGCTGCCCGCGACGATCCAGGGCATCCGCCGCTACCTCGGGTCGGGCCTGATCAAGGGCATCGGGCCGGTGCTGGCCGACCGGATCGTCACCCACTTCGGCGTGGGCGCGCTGGACGTCATCGAGCACGAGCCGCAGCGGCTGGTCGAGGTGCCCAAGCTCGGGCCGAAGCGCACGAAGATGATCGCGGCGGCGTGGGAGGAGCAGAAGGCCATCAAGGAGGTCATGGTCTTCCTCCAGGGGGTGGGCGTGTCCACGTCGCTGGCCGTGCGCATCTACAAGCAGTACAACGACAAGGCCATCGACGTCGTGCGCGAGGAGCCCTACCGGCTCGCCAACGACGTGTGGGGCATCGGCTTCCGCACCGCCGACGTGATCGCCAAGGCCGTCGGCATCCCGCACGACAGCCCGCAGCGCGTCAAGGCGGGCCTCCAGTTCACGCTGTCCGAGGCCACCAACGACGGCAACTGCTACCTGCCCGAGAACGAGCTGATCGCCGCCGCGATCAAGATTCTCCAGGTGGACGCCGGCCTGGTCATCGACTGCCTGGCCGAGCTGGTCGCCGAGGAGGGCGTGGTCCGCGAGGTCATGCCGGACGGCGAGCCCGCGATCTACCTGCTCGCGTTCCACCGCGCCGAGATCTCGCTGGCCAACCAGCTCCTCAGGCTGCTGAACGCGGACGAGGAGCGGATGCCCGCGTTCCGGCGGGTCGACTGGGGGAAGGCGTTCGCGTGGCTGGGCGCGGAGCTGGAGGACAAGCAGCGCGCCGCCGTCCAACTGGCCCTGACGCGCAAGGTCGCGGTGCTCACCGGCGGTCCGGGCTGCGGCAAGAGCTTCACGGTCCGCTCGATCGTCAGGCTGGCGCTGGCCAAGGGCGCGCGCGTGGTGCTCGCCGCGCCCACCGGGCGCGCGGCCAAGCGCCTGACCGAGCTGACCGGCCACGAGGCCCGCACCGTGCACCGGCTGCTGGAGCTGAAGCCCGGCGGTGACGCCGCCTACGACCGCGACCGGCCGCTCGACGCCGACCTGGTCGTGGTGGACGAGGCGTCCATGCTCGACCTGCTGCTGGCCAACAAGCTGGTGAAGGCGGTCGCGCCGGGCGCGCACCTGCTGCTCGTCGGCGACGTCGACCAGCTGCCCTCGGTCGGCGCGGGCGAGGTGCTGCGGGACGTGCTGGCGGACGGCGGCCCCGTGCCGAACGTGCGGCTGACGCACATCTTCCGCCAGGCGCAGCAGTCCGGTGTGGTGACCAACGCGCACCGCATCAACAACGGCGACTACCCGCTCGTGCAGGGCCTGCCGGACTTCTTCCTGTTCCCCGCCGAGGAGGCCGAGGACGCGGCGGCGCTGACGGTCGACGTGGTCGCCAACCGCATCCCGCGCAAGTTCGGCCTGAAGCCGCGCACCGACGTGCAGGTACTCGCGCCGATGCACCGGGGGCCGGCGGGTGCGGGCGGGCTCAACGCGCTGCTCCAGGAAGCCCTGACGCCCTCGAAGCCGGACCTGCCCGAACGCCGCTTCGGCGGCCGGGTGTTCCGGGTCGGGGACAAGGTCACCCAGATGCGCAACAACTACGACAAGAACGTGTTCAACGGGACCGTCGGCGTGGTCACGGCGATCGACGCGGTGGAGCAGAGGCTGACCGTTCGGACCGACGAGGAAGAGGACGTGGACTACGAGTTCGGCGAGCTGGACGAGTTGACCCACGCCTACGCCATGACGATTCACCGCTCACAGGGCAGTGAATACCCATGCGTGGTCATCCCAATCACGAATTCGGCGTGGATGATGCTGCAGCGCAACCTCCTCTACACGGCGGTCACCCGCGCCAAGAAGCTCGTGGTGCTGGTCGGGTCGCGCAAGGCCATCGGGCAGGCGGTCCGCACCGTGGGCGCGGGCCGGCGGCACACCGCGCTGGACCACCGCCTCGCCCGCGCGCTGTGAGGCCGGGAGGGGCGCGCCCGCCGTTCCCCTTGCGCGCCAACGACTTCGCGCGTCCACTTTCGGGTGAGAACGGGACCGGTGGGCCCGGAGCCGGCGGCCCGGCGGCTAGCCTGGCGGCGGTGCGACCGCGGTAGGGCGACCGCGGCGAGGCGACTGCGGTGGGGCGGGCGATCGGGTGGCGAGGGTGCCGGTGACGCCGACGGTGCGGCTCAAGTTCCTGTCCCTGCACCTGCGCGAGGCGCGCGAGCGGGCCGGGGTCGCGCCGAGGGAGGTCGCGGCGCTGCTGGGCCGCGACACCACCCGCGTCACCAAGCTGGAGAAGGGCCGGGAGGGGCTGACGCCCGGCGACGCCAGGATGCTCCTCGACCACTTCGGCGTGCACACCGAGGAGCAGAAGCGGGAGATCGTCGAACTGGCGCGGGCGCGGTCGCGGCGCGGGCGCTGGTCCGACCACCGGGCGGTCGTGCCGCCGTGCCAACGGCCCTACCACGACTTCGAGCAGGACGCCGACCGCATCCGGCACCACGCCGTGGAACTGGTGCCGGAGCTGCTCCAGACCGAGGAGTACGCGCGGGCCGCGCCGGGGCCCGGCGCGGCCGACCGGCGGGTGGTCGACGCCGTGGTG
>NZ_JBHWIE010000074.1:0-6948 GCF_042732085.1 Actinosynnema sp. NPDC059797 | reverse complement strand
CCTCGGCCCCCCGGCGGTGTATGGGGGGGGGGCGCTCCCCCCCCCCGTGCCCTCGGCGGGCCCGGCCCGGGGCCCCGCCGCCCCCGACCGGCGGGTGGTCGACGCCGTGGTGACCACCCGCCGGGAGCGGCAGGAGGCGCTGCTCCGGCCGGGTGCCGCGCGGGCCGAGTTCGTGCTGAGCGAGAGCTGCCTGCGCCGGGTGGTCGGCGGCGGGGCGGTGATGCGCGGGCAGCTCGACCACCTGGCCGCCCTGGCGCGGCGGCGCAACGTGCGGATCCGGGTGCTGCCGTTCGACTCGGCCGCCGGCGGCAGCGCCTTCACCTTCACCCTGCTGCGCGTGCCCGCGCCGACCTCCGCGCCACCGCTGGAGCTGGTGTACGTGGAGAGCCTGCACGACGCCGACTACCTCGACGGGGACCGGGAGGTCGCCGACTACGCCCGGCTGTGGGACGGCCTCGCGGCGGGCGCGCTGGGGCCGGAGCGGTCCAGGCACTTCCTGGAGGACGTCGCCCGGCGGCACGCGTGACCGCGAGGCGCGGTCCGGTCGCGGCCCGGTCGCCCGTCAGGCCACCGGGAAGGCGACGTCGCAGACCTCGTCCTCCGGGCCCGACGTCGCCCAGTCGCCGAAGTAGACCTCGCGCGGCGCGTCGACGACCCGCCGGCCGTTCTCCTCGGCCCAGCGGGCGACGGCGTCGAAGGCCGACAGGATCTGCGGGAACACGACCTGGGCCTTGCGCAGCCGCACGTAGACCTCGGTGTGGGCCGGTTCGACGCGGGCGGCCACCTCCGGCGGCGGGCTCGCCGCGGCGATCGGGTAGCACAGCTCGGCCGGGCCGTCGCTGTCGTCGTTGACCTCGCCGTGGTAGGCGACGTACGGCGGGGACGACGCACCGCCGTACGGTTCGGCGGCCTTCCTCAGGCGCTCCCAGGAGGCGAGGATCCAGTCCTCCAACTCTGGTTGCAGCAGGTGACGCTGCTCGGTGAGGATCACGCGTTCAGGTACTTCCCGTTGCTCGACCCGGTACATCTCCATCAGTCCCTCTCCGTCGGACAGCACGACGCGGAGATGCGCGGCCAGGCCCCGTTGGACGGCGATCCGCTCCTCGACACCGGCCCAGTACGCGGCGAGCAGGTCGGCGCGTTCGGCCTCGGGCGCGCCGACGACCCGGGCGACCTCGGCCAGCGGCATGTCCAGCCGGCGCAGCAGCGCCACCAGCCGGGCGCCGGTGAGCTGGTCCTCGCGGTAGCGCCGGTAGCCGGTGGCGCCGTCGACCCGGGCAGGCTGCAGCAGGCCCTGGCGCTCGTACAGCCGGAGCGCCTTGACCGACAGCCTCGACCGGCGCGCGAACTCGCCCACCCCCAGGAGCCGTTCCACCCGCGCATCCTCCACGGTCCGGAACTGTGGGGGCTGCCCCTGGGGACGGGTCAAGCGGCTACTGCCGGTAGTTCTCCACCGTGCCGGGCCCGCGGGCCTCGGCGCCGTCCGGGTCCAGGCCCGCGTCGCGGCGCGCCCGGCGCTGCCGGAGCAGGTCCCACGTCTGGTCCAGGGCGACCTCGACGTCCCGCAGCCGCCGGGCGTCGCCCTCCGACAGCTCCTCGCCGGTGTGCGAGTTCTCCAGCCGGTGCTCTTCCTCGACCAGCGCGGTGATGCGCGCGACCAGTTCCTCGTCCTTCACCACTCCTCCTCCACCCGGCCCCCGGCACCGCCGCCGTCCGGGTCAAGATCCGGGTACCTCCGCCGGCACCCTCGAAACACACCGGCCGCGACCTGCGGTCATAACGCAGAGCAATGGCCGGTTGGTGGGTGGGCAAGCGCCGCCGCGTGCTCCATCCTCCGAAGCACCCTGCCTAGGAGGAACGCGTGAAGTCGAGAAGACGCTCCCTGCTGACGCTGGCCGTGGCCGGTGTCGCGGCGGCCGCCGTGGTCACCGCGAGCCCCACGACCGCCGGACCCGCGCCCGAGCCTGCGGCGGCGCCGGCCGGTCCCACGTACGTGTACAAGGTGCGCGCCCCGCTGGGGTCCGCCGCCCAGGACCTGCTCGGGCGCGGGTTCGACGTGCTGGAGGACCGCGACGGCGAGCACCTGTTCGTGCTCGGCGACGCCGGCACGGGCTCCGACCTGCGGAAGGCCGGGTTCGCGGCGGTGGTGGACGAGGTGCTGCCCGCGCCCGAGTGGCAGCCGCCGGCCGCCAGGTCGCAGGTCGACGCGGCCAACATCAACGAGACCTATTACGGCGGCTACCGCACCGTCAACGCCCACTGGGCGCACCTGGACCAGGTCGCCCAGGAGCACCCGGACCTGGCGACCGTCGTCGACTACGGCGACTCGTGGCGCAAGACCCAGGGCGCGGGCGGCTACGACCTGCGGGCCGTGTGCCTGACCAAGAAGAAGGCGGGCGACTGCGCGCTGGACCCGAACGCGCCCAAGCCCCGGTTCTTCGTCATGGGCCAGCTCCACGCCCGCGAGCTGACCACCGGCGACGTCGCCTGGCGGTGGATCGACCACCTCGTCCAGGGCTACGGCGCCGACGCCGAGGTCACCGCGCTGCTCGACAGCACCGAGGTCTGGGTGGTGCCGATCGCCAACCCGGACGGCGTGAACATCGTCCAGCAGGGCGGCAACTCGCCCCGCTACCAGCGCAAGAACGCGAACACCACGAACGGGTCGAACTGCTCGGGCACCTCGTCCTCGCACGTCGGCATCGACCTCAACCGCAACACCGACTCGCACTGGGGCGAGTCCGGCACGTCGCCCAACCCGTGCGACCAGACCTACAAGGGCCCGTCGGCCAACTCCGAGGTCGAGACGCGGGCGCTCCAGGGCCTGTGGCGCTCCCTGTACCGCGATCGGCGCGGCACGGCCCCCGGCGACGCCGCCCCCGCCGACACCACCGGCGTCGTCCTCTCCATGCACAGCTACTCGAACCTGGTGCTGTTCCCGTGGGGCTGGAGCGCGACCCAGAAGACCGGCAACGACGCCGCGCTGCGCGGCATGGCGCGCGACATGGCGTCGCTGGCCGGCGGCTGGCAGTACGGGCAGCCCGGCGAGGTGCTCTACAACGCGGCCGGCGCGACCGACGACTGGGTGTACGACGACCTGGGCGTCGCCTCGTTCGTGTGGGAGGTCGGGCCGTCGTCGGGGACGTGCTCCGGGTTCTTCCCGGCCTACTCGTGCCAGGCGTCGACGTTCTGGCCGAAGACGCGGCCGATGCTGCTGTACGCGGCGAAGAAGGCCGCCAACCCCTACGGCGGCGCCGGCAACCCGCCCACCGGGTGCGCGCGGCGGACCAACGACGCCGACGTGGCCATCCCGGACAACGGGGCGGCCGTGACCAGCACCGTCACCATCGCCGGGTGCGAGGGCTCCGCGTCGGCGTCCACGCAGGTGGAGGTGCACGTCAAGCACACCTACCGGGGCGACCTGGTGATCGACCTGCTCGCGCCGGACGGGTCGGCGTACCGGCTGAAGTCGTCGAACAGCGACTCGGGCGACGACATCGACACCACCTACACGGCGGACGTGTCGTCCGAGGCGCGCAACGGCGAGTGGCGGCTGCGCGTGCAGGACGTGTACTCGGCGGACACCGGTCACCTCGACTCGTGGAGCCTGACCGTGTGAGCACCGGCGGGCCCGCGCACCACCGGCGCGCGGGCCCGTCCCGTCGGTAGCGTGGGTCCATGACCACGGTTCTGGTGACGGGCGCGGCGGGCTTCATCGGTTCCCACTTCACGCGGCACTGGGTGGCCCGGCACCCGGAGGACCGGGTGGTGGCGCTGGACGCCCTGACCTACGCGGGCACGCTGACCAACCTCGACGACGTGCGCGACCGGGTCGGGTTCGTGCACGCGGACATCGCCGCGCACGACCTGACCGGCGTCGACGTGGTGGTCAACTTCGCGGCCGAGTCGCACAACAGCCTGGCCGTGCTGGACCCGACGCGGTTCTTCCGGACCAACGTGCTGGGCACGCAGGCCCTGCTGGAGGCGGCGCGGCGGGCGGGCGTGCGGCGGTTCCACCACATCTCGACGTGCGAGGTGTACGGCGACCTGCCGCTGGACGCGGAGCGGGCGTTCACCGAGGAGTCGCCCTACCGGCCGCGGACGCCGTACAACGCGAGCAAGGCCGGCGCGGACCACGCGGTGCGGGCGTACCACGAGACGTTCGGGCTGCCGGTGACGATCACCAACTGCGCCAACAACTACGGGCCGAACCAGTTCCCGGAGAAGGTGCTGCCGCTGTTCACCACGCGGGCGCTGGACGGCGGCGAGCTGCCGGTGTACGCGTCGAAGGACAACCGGCGGGAGTGGGTCCACGTGCTGGACCACTGCCGGGCGATCGAGGCGGTGCTGCTGCACGGGCGGGTCGGCGAGACCTACCACGTGGGCACGGGCGTGGAGGCCAGCGTGGACGAGATCGCGGACCTCGTGCTGGACGAGCTGGGCCTGCCGGCGTCGCGCAAGACCACCGTGCCGGACCGCCCCGGCCACGACCGCCGCTACCTGCTGGACTCGGCCAAGATCCGGCGCGAGCTGGGCTGGGAGCCGCGGGTCGGGTTCGACCGGGGCGTCCGCGACACCATCCGCTGGTACGCCGACAACCGCGCGTGGTGGGAGCCCCTGCGCGACCGCAGCCCGGTGACCGAGACGGCGTGTACCACCTGACTCACGCGTCCTGACCGCATGACACACCCGCTCCGACCGCATGACTCGCGGGTGCTGAACGCATGACACACCCGCCCTGACCGCATGACTCGCGCGCTCTGAACGCATGACACGCGGGTCGTGAGCGCATGACACGCCGGTGGATCACCCGTGCGGGGGTGTCCGGCTGCTGTTCGCCGGATCGGGAACCGGCGTGAAGTTGCTCCGCCCGGACCGTATTCGAGAGGTCGTCAGGTCATCCGCTTGTCGCGCCCGGTCAACGGTGTCCGGGCGCCCGGGTCCCGTGCCCGGCAGCGCTAGCGGAAAGAGATCACATGCGTTCCTCTTCCAGACGGGGTTCCAGACGGGGTTCCAGTCGGGCTCCCAGGCGGGGCGTGCTGCTGGCCGTCGCCGCCCTGGTCGTCTCCACCGCCCAGGTCACCGCCCCGGCGGCGGCCGCACCCGCCGCCGCACCCGTCGCCTCCCCGTGCGGTCCGCTCGACGTCGTGTTCGTCCTCGACGACACCGGCAGCATGGGCGGCGCCATCGCCAACCTGAAGACCGGCATCAACGCGATCGTCAACGACGTCGTCACCGCGTCCGGCGGCGACTACCAGCTCGGGCTGGTCACCTTCAAGGACAACGTCACCGTCCACAACGACCTGGCGCCCGGCAACGCGGCGGCGGTGACGAACTACGTCACCAACACCCTCGCCGCGAGCGCCGGCGGCAGCGAGCCCGAGGCGTCCGACGAGGCCCTGAACACGGTCGTGAACAACCGGGCGGCTGCGGGCAGGCCGCAGAACGCCGACTTCGCCGGCACGTGGCGGTCCAACGCGATGAAGCTCGTCGTGCTGGTGACGGACGCCCGGCCCGGCGGGTTCGACAACGTGCACGCGGCGGTCGACGTCGCCAACGCCGCGCAGTGGGCCAACGACGCCCTGGCGCGCGGCATCAAGATCAGCTCGGTTTACGTGCCCACGTCGCCGACGTTCACGCCGGTGATCCAGCCGATCATGCAGAACTACGCGACGACGACCGGCGGCCTGTACCTCCAGGCGACGGCGACCGGCGAGTACACGGCCGACTCGATCCGGAAGCTGCTGTCCGACTGCAGCCAGACGGACGTGTTCATCCGGGACCAGGTGACCGACACGGGCGCGGAGCCCAACCCGAACGGCACGGTGTGGAACAGCCCGGACATCAAGGTCTGCCCGGGGCTCGCGGACTGCGCGGGCATCCAGCCGGTCGTCGGCGGGACGAACTACGTCCACGTGAAGCTGAACAAGGACCTGTCCGGTTCGGCCACCGGCACGCTCAAGCTCTACCGCACGCCCGCCGGCGGCGGCACGACGTGGAACAACGCCACCAACGGCGACTGGGTGTCCATCGGCCAGCAGGCGCTGACCGTGCCGCCGGGCGGGACCGTGGCGAAGATCCCGTGGACGAGCGTCCCCGGTCCGGGCCACTTCTGCCTGCTGGCGCGCTGGGTGTCGGCGACGGACCCGATGACGTTCGCGGAGGGCCCGAACACCGCGCTGAACACCAAGAACAACAACAACATCGCGTGGAAGAACTTCCAGACCGTGCGCGGGCGCGTCCTGGAGCCGGTGCGGTCCTGGTTCACCCTGGGCAACGCGACCGGGCGGGACCAGGTCCGGACCGACCTGGTGCTGACCGGTGAGAAGCCGGTGGCGGGCGCCGTGGTGATCGACCTCGGGCGGGAGCTGTTCGAGCGCTGGCGCGCCGCCGGCGGCAAGGCGGAGGGCGTGAAGCAGGTCGGCGAGACCGCGTTCCAGGTCGACCCGAGGCGGGCGGCGCTGCTCGGCGTGCCGCTCCGGGCGGGCGAGCGCTTCACGGCGGAGCTGACCTTCACCCCGGAGGCCCCGGGCGACTACCTGGTCAACCTGGTCCAGTTCGTGGAGGGCGAAGACCACGGCGGCGTCGCCTACCGAGTGATCACCGACCGCTCCTGACCGGACGACTCGCAACACCGGACCGGAGGACACGCAACACCGGACCGGAGGACACGCGCAACCCCGCGCGTGTCCTCCACTCCGACACCGCGTGTCCTCCACTCGGACACCGCGAGTCGTACGTTCAGAACACGCGAGTCGTACACCCGACACCGGCGAGTCGTACGTTCCGGCCGCGCGAGTCGTACGCTCCCGACCCTCGTGTCATGCGGTCGGGACCGGCGAGTCATGCGGTCAAGGCCCGCGAGTCATGCGGTCCGGTCGCGCGTGTCATGCGTTCAAGGCTCGTGTGACATGTGGTCGAGGTGGGTGTGTGGGGTGGTGGGGGATG
>NZ_JBHWIE010000073.1:0-28891 GCF_042732085.1 Actinosynnema sp. NPDC059797 | reverse complement strand
GTCCAGCGGACGCGTCATGGCCTTCGACATCGCGCCCGACCGGGTGAACTTCATCGAGGCGCACCGGTTCCCCAACGGCCCGGTGCGACTCGGCGGCACGCTGCACTGGGACGTGCTCGCGCTCTACCGGGGCGTGCTCGACGGCCTGCGAGCCGCCGGGCCCCGGTTGGACGCGGTCGGCGTCGACTCGTGGGCGGTGGACTACGGCCTGCTCGACGCCACCGGCGCGCTGCTCGGCAACCCCGTCCACTACCGGGACGCGCGCACCGACGGCGCGGCCGACGCCGTGCACGCCCGCGTGCCGGCCGCCGAGCTGTACGGCGTGACCGGGTTGCAGGTGCTGCCGTTCAACACGGTCTACCAGTTGGCCGCGGCCTCGGGCACGCCGCAGCTCGCGGCGGCCCGGCACCTGCTGCTGGTTCCGGACCTGCTGAACCACTGGCTGACCGGCGCGCGTGCCGCGGAGGTCACCAACGCCTCCACCACGGGCCTGCTCGACGCGCGGACCCGCGCCTGGTCGGTGGGGTTGATGGAGCGCCTGGGCATCGACCCGGCGCTGTTCCCGCCGCTGGTGGAAGCGGGCGCGGTGGTCGGCGAACTGCTGCCGCACGTGCTGGCCGAAACCGGCCTGACCGGACCGGTGCCGGTGGTGGCGGTCGGGTCGCACGACACGGCGTCGGCGGTGGTCGGCGTGCCCGCCGAAGACCGGGACTTCGCCTACGTCGCCACCGGCACGTGGTCACTGGTCGGCGTGGAGCTGGACGCGCCGGTGCTGACCGGGGCCGGCCGCCGGCCCATCTTCTCCAACGAGCTGGGCGTCGACGGCACGGTGCGCTACCTGCGCAACGTGATGGGCCTGTGGCTGCTCCAGGAGTGCCTGCGCGAGTGGGGCGACCCCGACCTCGGCCCCCTGCTGGAGGCCGCGGCGGCCGAGCCCGCGCTGGCCGCCGTGGTAGACGCGGGCGACCCGGCCTTCATCCCGCCGGGCGACATGCCCGCCCGCATCGCCGCCGCGTGCGCCCGCACCGGGCAGCGCGCACCGGCGACGCCCGCCGCCACCGTCCGCTGCGTGCTGGACAGCCTCGCGCTGGCCCACCGCCGAGCCGTGCGCGAGGCGGCCGGGTTGTCGGGCCGGGAGGTGCGGGTGGTGCACGTCGTGGGCGGGGGTGCGCGCAACGCCCTGCTCTGCCGGCTCACCGCCGATGCCTGCGGGCTGCCGGTCGTGGCGGGACCGGTGGAGGCTGCGGCTTATGGCAACGCGTTGGTGCAGGGGCGGGCGTTGGGCGTGGTGGCGGGTGGGTTGGCGGAGCTGCGCGGGCTGGTGCGCGCTTCGGTCGGGCTTGTCCGGTATGAGCCGCAGGCGGGTGGTGGGGACTGGGAGGAGGCGGAGGAACGCCTGTCGTGACTCCCCGATCCCCTCCCCCTTCCCGACTTCCACCCCCCTTTCCCGTCTCTGCCCCTCTCCCCTCTTCCGCTCCCTTTCCCCTTCTCCGCCCACTCTCCCCCTTCTTCCGGTCCCTCTCCCCCTTCTTCCGGTCCCTCTCCCATCTCGGCGTTTCCATCTCGGCGTTCAGGTGGGCGCAGTGGTCACCTGCGCCCGCGACGACCGATCGCCAACAGGGCTTCGAAACCGTCGAGGATGGAGTTCAGACCGAACTCGAAGGTGCCCCCGGGAGCCGCGGCGTAGTCGGCGGCGGGCGGGACGGTGGTCAGGCGCTCGCGCAGCCGGGGGAACTGCTGGGCGACCTCGGTGGCCCGCGCCATGGTCTCGGCCAGCGCCTGCTCCGCGTCGCCGTTCTTGTTCAGCCTGCGGGTCAGGGAGACCTGCGCGGCGGACCCGAGGGTGCTGCCCAGCACGAAGACGAACACCGTGGCAGCCGCGCGATCGGCCTCGTCGGGGTTGAACCCGGCCCGTTCGTAGACGGTGAGGCTGTGCTCGTCGAAGCGGGACTTGGCCGGGCCGTAGAGCAGGTGGCTGCCGAACGCCTGCCCGAGCCACGGGTGCCGGGTGAGCATCGCGTGCATGCCGGTAGCCAGCGCGACGGCGGCGGCGCGCCAGTTGGTGGTGCGGGGGTCGGGCAGTTCGACCTCGTCCCAGATCGCGTCCCCGGCGAGCCGCACCAGGTCGTCCTTGGTCTTGATGTGCCAGTAGATCGCCGTGGCAGCCGAGTTGAGCCGCTGCCCCAGGCTGCGCATGTTGAGCCCGTCCAGTCCCTCCTCGTCCAGCAACTGGATGGCGGCTCGAACGATCTGTTCTGCGGTCAACGTGTCACGCGGCATGGTCGACAGCCTAGTTGCACTTAGTTCAACCCCTCAGCTAGGGTGCATTTGAACTTAGTGCAAGAGCCCGGCTGGTCAGCCAGCCATCCCCACCGACCAACCCGGCTCAACCCGACCGATCGACAGGCCAGACCCGGCTGACCAGCCAGACCCGGCTGACCCGGCTGACCCGGCTGACCAGCCAGACCCGACCAGACCCAACCCGGCCGACCGGGCCAGACCGGCCAACCCGGCCAACCCGGCATTGAACTTAGTTCAACAAGCTGACCGAACCCCGCATCGCGCACTCAGACCGCCAACTCGGACCAACTCCGACCTCGCCCCTGAATAACCGATTCAGGCAACCGCAGCGAGCGGAATGACCAGGGCGACCGGGGTGATCCAACTTTGCACTTGATTCAAGAACTCGAACAAACCGGACTTGCACTAGTTAAGAGACTATGACGGTTCCCGACTTGCGCTAAGTCTGTGAAGTTGACTCCACACTTGCACTTAGTTCATAGACCCGACAAGGCTTAGTCGGTACTCGATCCATGCATTCGATCAACTCTGGTGTTGCACTTAGTTCAAGGGTTGTACCGCACTGCTTGCGCATGGCTCGCAGGCCGGTTCGGTTTGGCGTTGACCTTAGTTCAAGCGTTGGCTATTTGTGGTTTTACTTAGTTCATGCAATTGGAGGGGTGGATTGTGATGGAGTACAGGCGAGGGCAGGATGAGCTGGTCGGGTTCGTGCGGGCCGTGGCTGAGGAGTTCGGTATTCCTGGCGTGTCCGTTGGCGTACTGGTCGGTGGTCGGGAGATCCATGCGTCCCATGGCGTGACCAGTGTGGACAACCCGCTGCCGGTGGATGGGGAGACGCTGTTCCACTTGGCTTCGGTGACCAAGACTTTCACCGCGACTGCGCTGGTGCGCCTCGCCGCGGAGGGCAGGGTGGACCTCGACGCGCCGGTGCGGCGGTACGTTCCCGAACTGACGCTCGCCGACGAGGGGGTGGCGGCTCGGATCACCGTGTTGAACCTGCTCAACCACACCTCGGGCCTCGACTGGAACCTGGTCGACACCGATGAGGCCACGCTGGCCGGGTTCGTGGCGAGGATGGCCGAGCTGAACGTGATCGCGCCGCCCGGCGCCCGTGCCTCCTACAGCCAGGCCGGCTACAACCTGGCCGGGCGGGTGATCGAGAAGGTGACCGGGCTCCCCTTCGAGAAGGCGATCGCCTCGCTGGTCCTGGAACCAGCCGGGCTGACCAACACCTTCTTCGAGCTGGACGACGTGATGGTGCGCCGCTTCGCCGTGGGTCACAACCGCGACGAAGGCGGGACGCTGCGGTTCGCGCGGCCGTGGGCGGCGTGGCGGGCGGGCTCGCGTGGTGACAACCCCGGCGGCGGCATCGTGTCCTCGGTGAGCGACCTGCTGCGCTGGGCACGGTTCCACCTCGGCACGGGCGACGGCGTGCTGCCCGCCGAGGCGCTGCACGGCATGCGGGAGAAAACGGTCGAACTGCGCGCCAGCACGCTCGGCGACGCCTTCGGCATCGGCTGGTTCCTGCGCGACGTGGACGGGGTCCGCACCATCGGGCACGGCGGGTCGGGCAACGGCCAGTTCGCCGAACTCCTCGTCGTGCCCGAACGGGACTTCGCCGTCGTCTCCCTGTCCAACGCCGGCCCGGACGGCTACTCCTTCAACCAGGCCGTGGTCCGCTGGGCACTGGAGCACCACCTCGGCGTGGTCGACCGCGACCCGGAGCCCGTGCCGCACGACGAAGCACGGGCGCGGGAAGTCGCCGGCCGCTACGAGATCGACGCCATGTACCTCGACATCGCCACCGACGGGTCCCGGCTCACCCTCGCGGTCGGGATCAAGCCGGAGATCCGCAGTGCGTCGCAGAACGAGATGCCGCCGGACTACCCGCCTGCCGCCATCGGTTTCCTGCCGGAGGAGGGGAACCGAGACGGGAATGGAGACGGGAGCGGGAGTGGTGGCCGCGATGAGTACATCATCACCGAGGGTGGGCTGAAGGGGCAGCGCGGGTTCTTCAGCCGGGACAGTGGTGGCGCGGTCGTGGGGGTCGACCTCGCGGGCAGGCTGTTCGGACGGCGGAGGGCCGACCGCGCGGTCAGCAGTTGAGACAAGCGGAACCGGCACGCGCCAAGCCTGCCGTGGCGGGTGTCAGGCCCACCACGGCAGGAGATGCGGCCGAACGACCGGCCCGGCAACAGGGCGACAACCAGCCCGACGACAGGCCCGACGACAGGCCCGACAACAAACCCCGCGGCAGAGGTCAGACCACAGCCTCAGACCACAACCTCAGGACTCGGGCCCCAGGTACCGGTTCAGCACCTCGGCCTCCGCGCGCAACCGCTCGGCGACATCGCCACGACCCAGTCGCTCGTACTCCGCCGCGGCGGTCGAGCGCTCTCGCACCTCACCCTCCACAACGGACCGCACGTCCGCCTCACCGAGCACCCGGCGCTCGGCTTCCGCCGCGCCCAGGCCCGTCGCCGCGCCCGCCACGTGCTCGCTGACCGCCCCGGGTCCCGCCCGGTCCTCCACCGGGACGGCCTCGGCGTTGTCGATCGCCGACAGGGCGGAGCGCAGTGCGGCAATCGCTACGCGGTCCCGGTTCTTCAACGCGGCCTTCAGGCCGTCGCTCAGTTCGGTGCGCATGGGTTCCCGATCCGGTTGGGCGGCGGGACGACTGGGCCGTCCGCCGGTGTCAGTGCGGTGGTGGTGCGGCAACAGTGCAGTGGTGGTGCAGTGGCAATGCGGTTGTACGCTATCGACGTGCCGCGGGTCGCCGATCACGATCAGCGCCGCGCCCAGATCGCGCGGGCCTTCCAGCGCCTGCTCGCCGCGGAGGGGTTCGCCGCCGCCTCGTTCTCGCGGGTGGCCGCGGAGGCCGGGGTGTCGGTCGGGCTGATCCAGCACTACTTCAGCGGCAAGGACGTGCTGCTCCACTTCGCCTACGAGGACGCCCTCGCCCGGATGAGCGAACGGGTGCGGGCGCGCGTCGGCGGGGCGGCCGGTCTCCCGGTCGCCGAGGTGCTGCTCGACACCCTCGTCGAACTGCTGCCGCTCGACGCGGAGCGGGACGTCGAGTACCGCGTCCGACAAGGGCTCCAGGCCCAGGCGCTGCACCACGCCGGCCTCGCCGAGGTCGCCCGGCGGGCGGGCGGCGACATCCTCGCCCACGTGACGGCGGTGGTCGAGGACGGCGTGGCGCGCGGCGAGGTGGAGCCCGGGGTCGACGCGGCGCTCGCGGCCCGCATGGTCCTGGCGACCACGCAGGGCCTGGCCGACCAGGTGTCGCTGTCGGGGGCGGGTTCGTTCCCCGCCCGCGAGGTGCTGCGCCGGGCGCTCGCCGCCGTGTTCACCGGTTCCGCCGATCGCTGACCTCCTCCCGAGGAGGAACCCCCGCGACAGCGGTGGTCCCGTGCGGCTATCGTAGCAATATGACCATATTGCTACGACCCACCCCCGTCCCGTGACCAGGCACGTCACCGTGCGGCTCACCACCGGCGTCGTGCGCGGGCGCCGGCTCGACGGGCGCCTCTCGTTCCGGGGCGTCCCCTACGCCGCGGCGCCGGTCGGGGAACGGCGGTGGCTGGCCCCCGCTCCGGTCGAACCGTGGGACGGGGTGCGGGACGCGACCGAGCCCGGCAACCCCGCGCCGCAGGTGGCCCGGTCGTTCGCCGACACCACCGCCCACGACGAGGACTGCCTGGCGCTGGACGTCACCGCGCCGGACACCCCGACCACCGGGCGGCCGGTGGTGGTGTGGCTGCACGGCGGCGGTGGGACGAACGGCAGCGGTTCCGATTACGACCCCCGGCGGCTCGTCGTGGACAACGACGTCGTGGTGGTCGCGCCGAACTCCCGGCTCGGCGTGCTGGGCTGCTTCGGCTACCCGGGCCTGCCCGACAGCGGCG
Source organism: Actinosynnema sp. NPDC059797 (assembly GCF_042732085.1). NCBI lineage: Bacteria > Bacillati > Actinomycetota > Actinomycetes > Pseudonocardiales > Pseudonocardiaceae > Actinosynnema > Actinosynnema sp. NPDC059797. The sequence continues at coordinate 22,682 of NZ_JBHWIE010000073.1, read as the reverse complement.
CCTTCGGCCTGCTGGACCAGCAGGCCGCGCTGCGCTGGGTGCGCCGGGAGATCACCCGGTTCGGCGGCGACCCGGCGAACGTGACCCTGGCCGGCTCGTCGTACGGGGCGCTCATGATCGCGGCGCACCTGGTGTCGCCGGGGTCGGCCGGGCTGTTCCACCGCGCGGTCCTCCAGAGCCCGTTCTCCGTGCTCGGCTCGGTGCCCGCGCACACCTTCATGCCCGGCCTGCCGGCGCTGCCGCCGAGGTGGACCCCACTGGCGGAGCTGGAACGGCTGGGCGTCGCCACCGCCGTCGAGCACGGTTGGGTCGCGCCGGGCACCGACCCGCGATCGGCCCTCGCGCGGCTGCGGCGCGTGCCGGTGGCGGACCTGCTCCACGCCTCGGACGCCTTCACCAGACCGGCCTTCGGCGGCCCGACCCTGCCCGAGTCGCCCGCTGACGCGCTGCCCGCGGGCCGCTTCCACCGGGTGCCGCTGCTGCTGGGCGCCACGCGCGACGAGGCGCGGTTCTTCGTCGCGCTCGCCGGCGACCCGGTCACGGCCGAGAGCTACCCGCGGCTGCTCGCCGAGGCCTTCGGCGACGCGGCGGACGAGGTGGCCGCGCACTACCCGCCGGACCGCTTCCCGACCCCGAGCCTCGCCTGGGCGCGGATCTCCACCGACCGGGCCTGGGCGCGGCCGACGTGGGAGCTGGGCCGGGTCCTCGCCGGGCACACCGACACCTGGTGCTACGAGTTCGCCGACCCGGGCGCGCCGCCGCCCGTGCCCGGGTTCCCGCGCGGCGCCCAGCACGCCGCCGAGCTGGCCTACCAGTTCGACGCGCCCGGCGGTCCGCCGTTGGAGCCCGCGCAGCGCGAGCTGGCCCACCGGGTCAACCGGTACTGGGCGACCTTCGCGGCCCGCGGCGAACCCACCGCCGACGACCTGCCCGCCTGGCCGCGCTTCGGCCACGTCCAGTCCCTGGCGCCCGGGCGGGTCGGCGGCACCGACTACGCGGCCGAGCACCACCTCGACCTCTGGGCGCGGCTGCCCTGATGCCCGGTAATCCGGTCGCCCCGGCCGGGCGCACCGCGTAGGTTGGCCCGTCCGCGGAACGAGGGGGAACCATGAGCGAGGGCACCGCGCCGACCGTCGACCCGTCCAACACCGAGCAGTTGCGCGCGTGGGACGGCGACCAGGGGGCGTACTGGGCGAACCGGGCCGAGCGCTTCGACGAGGGCGTCGCGCGCTACCAGGACCGGCTCCTGGCCGCGGCGGCGATCGAGCCGGGCTCGACCGTCCTGGACATCGGCTGCGGCACCGGGCGGACCACCCGCGACGCCGCGCGGCTCGCCGCACCCGGGACGGCGCTCGGCGTGGACCTGTCCTCGCGCATGGTCGACCTGGCGCGGGAGCTGGCGGCGCGGGAAGGGCTGGGCAACGCGCGCTTCCTCCAGGCCGACGCCCAGGTCCACCCCTTCCCGGACGGGGGTTTCGACGTCGCCGTGAGCCGGCACGGCGCGATGTTCTTCGGCGACCCGCTCGCCGCGTTCGCCAACGTCGCGCGGGCGGTGCGCCCCGGCGGCCGCCTCGCGCTGCTGTCGTGGCAGCCGTGGGAGCGCAACGAGTGGGTGAGCACCTTCCGCTCGATCCTGGCCGCCGGTCGCGAGCTGCCCGCACCGCCGCCGTCACGGGGGTCGCTGCGGGACCCCGACCAGGTGCGGGAGCTGCTGACCGAGGCCGGGTTCACCGACGTGCGGCTGCACGGCCTCGCCGAACCGATGTACTTCGGGCGGGACGTCGACGACGCCTTCCGGTTCGTGATCGGCCAGTTCGGCTGGCTGATGGACGGCCTCGACGAGGACGGCCGGGCGCGGGCCGCCGACGAGCTGCGGGCGAGCATGGCGGGGCACCTGACCGACGAGGGCGTGCGGTACGGCTCGGCGGCCTGGCTCATCGAGGCCCGGCGGCCCTGAGCCCCTCGACGCACGCGACCCCGAGCCCCCCAGTCGTGGCCCTGAGCCCTCGCGGCGCGACCCGGAGCCCTCGGGCCCCGGGCACCCTCGGCGCAGCGGTCACCCCAGGACGAACGGGAGCCTCGCGGCCAGCTCGCCCAGGGCGGCCCGTTCCGCGTCGGTCGGTGCCCGCCGCCCGGTGCCGACCAGCAGCGCGTCCGCGTCGGGGAACGAGCCGGGGAACGCGGCACCGGCGATCTCCTCCAGCATCCCGCGCGTCCGGGCCAACCCCTCGGCGGGCGGGCGCGGCGCGCCCGGCAGGTGCGCGACCAGGTCGAGGTGGTGCAGCGTCCACTCCAGCACGTACGCGGAGAGGTAGTCGCCCGCGGTGAGGACCTGGTCGCGCGTGCCGACGCGGGTCCCGGGGTCGGCGAGCCGGGCGGCGCGGCCGGCGGCGGAACCGACGTCGTCGAGGTGGAACTTCAGCAGCCCCGGGTCGCCGTAGGCGGCGGCCAGCCGGACGGTCAGCGCGTCGAGCGGGTCGTCGCCGGTCGGCGGCGCGTCGGCGACCTCCCAGTAGGTGACCGCGTCCCGCGTCGGTTCGGCGTCGGTGGGCGTGGCGAGCGTGATCAAGACGTCCTGGGCGTCGATGACCAGGTGGCACACCAGGTCCCGGACGAGCCAGCCCGCGCAGCCGGAGGGCCTGGCGAAGTCCTCGTCCCGGAGGTCGGCGACCGCCGCGAGCAGCGCCGACCAGGAGAGCGCGAAGAGGTCCACCCCCGGCAACGTAGTGAGGTCCCGGGACCGCCGACAACCGGATAAGGTGCCGCCACATGGGGTTCGACGTCGTGGCGGCGGTGGAGCGGGCGGTCGACCGGGACGGCGCCTGGCGGTTCGTGCGGGAGTACGCCGAGCACTTCGCGACGCCGCTCGGCGACGACGACGGGTGCGCGGTCGACGAGGCGGAGGAACGGCTCGGCGTGCGGCTGCCCGCGGCGGTGCGGGAGGCGTACGCGCTGTTCGGGGCGCGGGCCGACCTGACCTCCAACCAGGACGAGCTGCTGCCGCCCGACCGGATGGGGCTGTGGGACGGCGTCCTGGTGCACCGGGTGGAGAACCAGGGGTGCGCGCACTGGGGCGTGGCGCTGACCGGCGACGACCCGCCGGTCCTCGTGCGGCCCGACCTGGCGGACGAGCGCGCGGAGCGGTGGGAGCCGTTCCTCGACCGGTTCTCGCTGGCGTGCGTGGAGATGGTGCTGTCCGAGTCGCTGTTCCTGGAGGACGGGCTGACCGACTACCTCCACCTGGAGGGCGAGGGACCACCGCGGGTCCCGGACGCGTTCAGGCCGCTGCCCGCGCCCGGGGTGGGCCGCTCGCGCTGGTACGCGGGCGACGACGCGGTGCTCCGCGTGGTCGACGACGGGTTCCTGATGGCGCGCGGCCGGACGCCGGCGGCGCTGGAGGCCGTCCTGGCGGCGTTCCCCGGCGACTGGCTGCTGTCCTAGCCGCGCCCCCGCCACCGGCCGCCGTCCTGGTCGCGCGCCGGCCGCCGCCCCGCGCTACGCCCCGGTGACCGCCAGGGCCAGCCGGCGCACGCCCTCGGCGAGGTCCTCCTCCGCCGCGGCCAGGGAGAGCCGGACGTAGCCCTCCCCCGCCGGTCCGAACGCCGTGCCCGGCGCCACCGCGACGCCGTGCCGGGTCAGCAGGTCGACGGCGAACTCGTGGGCCGCCCCCGGGTGGGAGCGGCCGATGTCCACCCAGCCGTAGAACGCGCCGGTCGGCGTGGGGAGCTTCAGCCCGCCCTCCTCGGCCAGCGCCACCACCAGGTCGCGGCGCGACCGGTACGCCGCGCGCATCTCCGCCACGCGGTCCTGGGGTCCGGTGAGGGCGGCCAGGGCGGCGTGCTGGGTGGGCGTGCTGACGCAGGCCACCACCGTCTCCTGGCACTTGGCCACGACGCCGGCGACCGCGGCGGGCACGGCCAGGTAGCCGATGCGCCAACCGGTCATGGCGTAGGTCTTGGAGAAGCTGTACGCGGACACCGTGCGCTCGGGCGCGAACTCGGCCGGGCTGGTGCAGGCGCCGTCGAAGACGATCTCGTCGTAGCACTCGTCCGAGATCAGCCACAGGTCGCGGGCACGGGCGAACTCGGCCAGGGCCGCGACGCGGTCCCGGTCGGCCACGGTGCCCACGGGGTTGGACGGCGAGTTGAGCAGCAGCACCCTGGTCCGGGGCGTGACCAGCTCGGCCAGCCGGTCGACGTCGGGCAGGAACCCGGTGTCGGCGGTGAGGGCGTAGGGGACCGCCGCCAGGCCCAGGAGGCGGGTCATCATCAGGTAGTTGGGCCACGCCGGGTCGGGCACCAGCACCTCGTCGCCCCGTTCGGCCAGCGCCGCCAGGGCGGTGAAGATGCCCTGGGTCGCGCCCTGGGTGACGACGACCTGCTCCGGCTCGACCGCGAACCCGTTGCGCGCCAACACCTTCTCGGCCAGGGCCGCCCGCAGCGGCGTGATGCCCACCGTGGAGGCGTAGTGGGTGGCCCCGTCGGCGGCGGCTCGGGCGGCGGCCTCGACGACGTGCGGTGGCGTGTCGAAGTCCGGGTCGCCGATCTCCAGGCGGATCGCGTCCGGGCGGCGCAGGGCCATCTCCATGATCTCGCGGATGCCCGACGCGGGCAGGCGGGCGGCGGTTTCGTTGGGCCTCAACGGGAATCCCCTCGGACGGTGGTCAGGGCGGCACGGGCGCGCACCGCGGGGCCGAGCGCGAGCTGGCCCGCCGCCGCGGCCAGGCACAGCACCAGGCAGGTGGTCCACAGCACGGGCGCGCCCAGCACGAGCAGCTGGGTGCCGCCGAGCGGGGCGAGGAAGGCGGCCAGGCCCCACGCCGTCCCGTAGGCGCCGTTGTAGCGGCCGCGCAGGTGGGCGGGCGCCAGGTCGGCCACCACGGCCGCGCCGACGGAGTGCACCAGCACCTCGCCGAGGGTCCACACGACCATGCACAGCGCGTAGACCGGGGTCGTGGCGGCCAGCGCGGTGGCGCCGGTGCCGACGCCGAGCACGGCCATGCCCGCGGCCAGCAGCCGGGAGCGGTCGAAGCCGCCGAGCCGGTGCCCGATCAGCGGCTGCACCACCACCACGACGATGCCGTTGACCGCCATCACCACGCCGTACGCGGCGGGCGACAGGCCGTCCTCGCGCATGGCCAGCGGCAGGGTGGCCAGCGACTGGAGGAACGCGAACGCGACCAGCACCGTCAGCCCGACCACGCCGAGCATCACCCGGTCGCGCAGCACGTCGGCCAGGCCGCCCGGGTCGCCGCCCGCGCGCGTGCCCCGGGTCTCCGGCACCGCGCGCCACACCAGCAGGGCGAACAGCGCGCACGTGCCGGCGTCGACCCAGAACAGCGGCAGGTAGCCGGCGCCGGCCAGGGACCCGCCGAGCACCATGGCGATCGAGAAGCCCAGGTTGATCGCCCACAGCAGCAGCCCGTAGGCGCGCGGCCGGTCGTCGGGCGGCACGAGGTCGGCCACGATCGCCTGCACGGCGGGCCGGAACAGGTCCAGCACCAGGCCGAGCAGCAGCGCCAGCCCCAGCAGCACCACCACGTCGGTGGCGTAGCCGACGGCGACCATGGCGGCGCCGGTGGCCAGCAGGCCGCCGGTCAGGGTGGCGCGGCGGCCGACCCGGTCGGCCAGGACGCCGCCGATGAGCGGGGAGAACACCTGCCCGATGCCGACGAGGGCCAGCACCGCGCCCGCCTCGGTGACCGACAGGCCGCGGTCGGAGGTCAGGTACAGCGACAGGAACGGCAGCACCATCGTGCCGAGCCGGTTGGCCAGCGTGCCCGCCCACACCACCCAGAACGGCCGGGGCAGCCCGCCCAGCCTGACCCGGAGGAAACCGGGCGGCGCGGCGGTCACCCCTCGGTCCCCCGGTAGGAGCTGAACGACTTGGTCAGGGCCCGCACCCGGCTGTCCTCGCCGACCACGCCGACGGCGAACACGTCGACGTCCGCGGCGGTCGAGCCGGCGACCAGCTCCCGGTACTCGTCGAAGCTGTTGCTCAGCTCCCGGCCCTTGGCGCTGAAGACCGCGTGCGGCAGGCCCTCCTCGACGGCGGCCGCGAGGAACTTGTCGACCTGGGCCGGGCGGCCGGTGAGGACGACCGTGTTGAACCGGATGCCCGCGTGCCGCACGCCGTCGGCACCGGTGACGCCCTCCGCGGCGTAGAGCCGGGGTTCGAGGTGCGCGAGCTGGCCCATCAGGATCGCCGCCGCGTTGGCGACGGCGGCGGGCTCCAGCCGCTTGTGCACGACGACGGCGGCACGCAGGGTGGGCGACTCGGTCAACTCGATTCCTTCCTGGCGAACACGACGAACCCCATCGGGGTGCCCGCGGACAGGGTCCGCGCGATCGTCATACCGTAGCCGTCGGCGGCGATCCGGTTGGTCACCGCGCAGGCGCGGCCCGGGTGTTCGACGGCCTCCTTGCAGGCGGCGCTGTTGGACGTGGACGCGCGGACCTCGCCGACGCGGTGCGGCAGGGCCTCGACGAGCGATTTCGTCGCCGGGTGGTGGTAGAGCACGTCGAACTCGCCCCCGTCCGCGTCACCGCCCGCGGGCACGGCCAGCACCATGTCCGGCAGCGTGCTCAGGAAGGTGTCGATCGCGCGCAGCTCGGGGTTGAAGAAGAACTCGCGGATGTCCGGGTAGGCGGACGGGACGAGCAGCAGGTCGTGGTCCCCCGCGAGGACCCGTTCGGCGGCCAGTTCGAAGCGCGGATAACCGACCACGGACGCGGCCCGGTTGTGCGCCCAGCGGCGGCCCACGATGACCGAGCAGGTCAGGCCCGAGGGTTCGTCGGCGAGGGTGGCCAGGGAGCCGTACTGCGGGGTGTAGGCGAGAGTTTCCTGGAACGCGATCACGTTTCCCCCAGAGTGAGTCATGCCAGTTCGTAGAAGCCCACGCCATCCAGGTACCGCAGTGTGCCCAGATCGCGCTGCACGACCTCGTCGACCTCGTGCATGAAGGTGACGATGATCGGGTAGGTGGTGTCGTCCACGGTGCGGCGCAGGTGATCGCCCGGGTGGGTCAGCTCCCACATCTCGTGGAAGCTCTCCAGCGCCTTGACCTGCTCGATGGCGGTGTAGCGGCGCAGCGTCCCCTCGACCGGGGAGATCAGCGCGGCCCACGAGTGGTACCGGCGGATCGCGTAGTCCTCGGCGCACCGGGCGTGGAAGCGCTCCGGGCGCAGGGCGGCGTCGACCACCCAGTCCAATTGGGACTCGCCGATGGCCAGCCGCGCGTAGTGCGGCAGGTCGCCGCCCGACAGCCGCGCGCCGACCTCGATCAGGCAGGGCCCGTCGGGGCCGAGCTTCAGCTCCACGTGCGCCGCGCCGTGCCGGATGCCCACGGCGTCGAGCACGGCGAAGGCGTAGTCCACCACCTCGTCGTGCCGGGGGCCCCGGCGCGGCACGAGGTAGCACGCGCCGGACAGGTCGGTGACGCCGTTGACGGAGAACCGCTGGCTGCGCCAGATGTCGCAGACGTGGTGCGCGCCGTCGCGGCTGACGGTGTTGACGATGAACTCGGCCCCGACCAGGTACTCCTGGGCCACGACCTCGTCGTTGTCCTCGGAGAACAGGTTCTGCCGCGCGGTGATCGCGGTCAGCGCCGCCGCGGACTGCTCCGGGGTGTCGCAGAAGGACACGCCGTCACCGCCCGCGCTGCGCAGCGGCTTGACCACCACGCGGCCGCCCAGCTCGCGGTGCCAGGCGGCCAGCTCGGCCGGGTCGCCGGTGCGGACCTGCCTGGCCGCGCGCAGCCCGGCGGCCCGCACCGCCTCGACCATCGCGTGCTTGTCGCGGCGGGCCCGGCTCAGCGCGGTGCCGTTGTTCGGCACGCCGAGCGCCTCGCCGAGCACGTCGGCGAAGGCCACGCCGTACTCGCCGCCGGGCACCACGGCCACCGGCCGGTACGGCGCCAGCGCGGCGAGGGTCCGGTCCAGGTCCCCGTCGTGGACGATGTTGTCGCGGTAGTGCCGCAACGTCGGGCTCGACCCGCGGTAGACGCCGGGCGGGTCGGGCGCGCTCTGCACCCGCACGCACCCCGCCCCGGCCTCGATGAACGCGGGCGCGATGTGCCGCGCCGTCTGCGGGACCCCGTGATCGGCCGTCTCGTACGTGTCGACGAGCACGACGAAGTCGCGCTGCTCAGCCAACTGCCTTCTCCCCCAGTCCACCCGGGCGCTCCCCAGCGACCCTCCCGGCGGTGGGGACAGTAGCCAAACCGCCTCCGCCCGCCCAGCGGCACCCGCCAGGACAACCCGTTCGGACTAGATCGATCAGGGAGGGCCTTTTGCCGGGATCCGACCTCTTCGTTCCCTTTCCGGCACGCTGCTCGTCGCCTGACCGGACCGACCGTGGTCGGTCGTGGTCGGGCCGGCCGTCAGGCGGGCACCGACTCCCGGTCCGCGGCCGGGGCGTCCACCGGCGCGGGCAGGGTGAACCGCAGTCGGGCGCCCGGCGCGTGGTCGGTGTCCAGGCCGATCGTGCCGCCGTGGTGCTCGACGATCTTCTTGCAGATGGCCAGGCCGATGCCCGTGCCGGAGTAGGCGTCGCGGGCGTGCAGGCGCTGGAAGATGACGAACACCTTGTCCGCGTACTCGGCGGGGATGCCGATGCCGTTGTCCGCCACGGCCAGCTCCCAGACCGGCGCGCCGTCCGCGGGGTCGCCCGCCACGCAGTCGACCCGGATCACCGGCGGCCGGTCGGGGTGGCGGAACTTGATCGCGTTGCCGACCAGGTTCTGCCACAGCACGGTCACCAGGGTGGGGTCGGCGACGACCTCGGGCAGGCGCTCGGGCCGCTCGACCCGGGCGCCGCTCTCCTCGATCGCGGTGGCCAGGTTCTCCAGCGCCCGGTCGAGGCCGTCGTCCAGGGAGACCCGGGTCCGGTTGGTGTCGAGCCTGCCGACGCGCGAGAAGGTCAGCAGGTCGTTGATCAGCACCTGCATCCGCTTGGCGCCGTCCACCGCGAAGTCGATGTACTGGACGCCGCGGTCGTCGAGCGCGCCGCGGTAGCGCTTCTCCAGCAGCTGGCAGAACGACGCCACCTTGCGCAGCGGCTCTTGGAGGTCGTGGGAGGCCACGTAGGCGAACTGCTCCAGCTCGGCGTTGGACCGGCGCAGCTCCTCCGCCCGCTCGTCGAGCGCGGCGGCCTGCTCGACCAGGCGCTCCTGCTTGGCGCGCGCGGCCTCCAGCGCCTCGACGATGCGCCCGCGCATGTCCTCCACGTCCTCGGCGACCGAGCGCAGGTCGGCCGGGCCGTGGGGCACGATCCGCAGGTCGAACTCGCCGCGCGCGACCCGGCGTGACGCGGTGCGCAGCTTGTTCAGCGGCCCGACCACCATCAGGCGCACCACCAGGGCCATCGCGCCCGCGGTCAGCAGCAGGCCGGCGACCACCGTGCCGAAGATCCAGTTGCGCGCCGAGCGGGCGCGCAGCAGGTCCTCCCGCGCCTCCGCCCGGGCCTGCAGCAGGTCGCCGTTCTGGGTCTCGAACAGCCCGCGCAGGCGGTCGAAGGCCACCTTGCCCCGCTCGGCGGTCTCGGTGTCGACCTGCCTGGGGTTCCCCGGCGACACGCCGTCGACCAGCGGGTCCGCGTAGTCGCGGCGCCAGGTCCGCGCCGCTTCCTCGATCGCCGTCACGTCCGCCAGCAACCGCTCGCGGCCGGCCAGCAGCTCCCGCAACCGCGCGACGGCCTGCCGCTCGACCTCCACGCCCTCGGTGTAGGGGGCCAGGAACTGGGGTTCGGCGGTGACGGCGTAGCCGCGGGCGCCGTTCTCCTGGTCCACCAACGCGTTCTGCAGCCGGTACGCCTCGGCGCGGGCCGGCTGGACGCCCTCCAACTGCTGGTCGGACACCCGCGCGGTGTGCTGGAGCACCCACGCGCCCACCACCGCGCCGGCCAGCACCAGCAGGCACATCACGGCGAGCAGCAGGAAGAACCACGCCTGCACCGTCAGACCGCGCGACCGACCACGCGCGTCAGCGACTGGGGAGGACACCGCACCCACCTCTCCGGAGCGGCCCCGGCGGCGCGCCACGGCCGTGGTCGTCAGCAGCGAAGGATAGACAGCAGGCGCACGACGGCCGACGCCTGCTCCCCGGCGGTGTCGCTTTTCAGCAGCTCAGGTCGAAACTTTCGACTTGAACACCGTACAACCGCCACTCTCCGCACAGGCTTCGCGTGCTCGTCCACCAAGGGCAGTACGCGGCCCCTATCAAGCCAGAACAGGGAAAGGTTGCTCCTTTTGGTGCATTGAGACGCACCGGGAGGTCATTGACGCGACACCTCGGGTGCACTTATCGTTTGCGTGGAGTTCCCGAAAGTTTACCCACAGATTCGAAAGTTTCGGCGACCGTCCTGCAGACCCCCGCCAAGAAGCGGGCGGTGCCCGGCCGACCCCGCACCGGCTCAGGAGGACGTACGAGATGCCACAACTCGTCCTGTTCGCGATCGACATCTGCGCGGTGGTGTTGCTCGTCTTCGGGCTCTACTTCCCGCGGCACCGCCGGCGCGACCTGGTCGTCGCCTACCTCGGCGTCAACATCGGCGTCCTGGCGGTGGCGAGCGCGCTGAGCACCAGCGACGTCGGAGCCGGGCTCGGCCTGGGCATGGCGCTGTTCGGCGTGCTGTCCATCATCCGCCTGCGCTCGACGGAGCTGGACCAGCACGAGGTCGCGTACTACTTCTCCGCCCTCGCCCTGGGTCTCCTCGGTGCGCTGAGCACCGCCTCGCCGTGGCTCAACGGCGGGCTGATGGCGCTCATCCTCCTGACCATGTTCCTCGGCGACCACCGGCGGCTGTTCCGCGACTACCGGCACCAGGTCCTGGTGCTCGACTCGGCCATCACCGACCACGTCGTGCTGATGGCCCACCTGGAGCAGCTGCTCAACGGCCGGGTGCACACCGCCACCGTCCAGCGCGTCGACCTGGTCAACGAGACCACCGTCGTCGACGTCCGCTACGCGCTGACCGCGCGCGGACTGGCCACCGCACCCGGCTCGCCCGCACGTTCCGGAGCACACCGATGACCACGATCCCCCTCACGCCGGTCCTGGGGCGGATGGCCCCCGTCGGCCTCGGCGAGCTGGTCGAGCGCGCCGCGCTCCAGACCAGGGTGGACCGCAAGTACCTCGTCCCGACCGAGTCGCTGCCGCGCCTGCTGGAACAGCTCCGGCCGCTCGCCCGGGTGCTGGACATCGACGGCGAGCGCACCTTCCGCTACGAGTCGGTGTACTTCGACACCCCGGAGCTGGCGAGCTACCACTGCGCGGCCTACCGCAGGCGCAGGCGGTTCAAGGTGCGCACCCGCACCTACCTCGACTCCGCCCAGTGCTGGCTGGAGGTCAAGATCAGCGGTGCGCGGGGCAACATCACCAAGCACCGGCTGCCGTACCACCCCCGGGACTGCGGCACGGTGCGGCCGGGGCGGGACTTCGTCGACGAGGCGCTCGGCCGCGAGTCGCTGGGCCCCGGCGCGGGCGGCGACCTCGACCCCGTGCTGGTCACCCACTACCACCGCACCACGCTGCTGCTGCCGGACACCGACAGCAGGGTCACCGTCGACACCGGCCTCATCTGGCGCGACCCCGGCTCCGTGCTGCGGCTGCCCGGCGTCGCCGTGGTCGAGACCAAGAGCACCTCGGCCGCCACCCCCGTCGACCGCCTCCTGTGGCAGGCGGGGATCAGGCCCGCCCGCATCTCCAAGTACGCCACCGGGTTGGCCGCGCTCCGCCTGGACCTGCCCGACGCGCCGTGGCGGCGGACGCTGCGCCGGCACTTCCGCGCCGCGGCGCCGTCACGCCGCACCGGGGCGCCCCTCGTCCCGGCGGCGGCCCCCTCCCACCGAACCGAGCAGGAGGCATCGTGCGCTTGACCCCACGCGGCAGCGGCGCCGCGTCGACACCCAGGACCAAGGGCATCGCGGTCGCCGCCGTGCTCCTCGCCGGACTCCTCCTGCCGTTCCCGCTCGCGGCCGGCGCCCAACCGGACCTCGGCACCGCCGCGGCCGACACCGCCGCGAGCGCGCCGGCCGACACCGCCGACACCGCGGCCGCCGATGCCGCCGCGGCCGAGGCGGCGGCGGACGACCTGGTCGGGGACATCACCTTCTCCGCGCCCAGCGGCACCTTCCAGGGCCAGGTGTCGGTGTCGCTGGGCACCGCGATCAGCGGCGCCCAGATCCGCTACACCACCGACGGGCGGCTGCCCACAGCGCAGTCGGCGCTCTACCAGGGCACGCCGCTCCAGTTCACCCGGACCACCCAGCTGCGGGCGCAGGCCTTCGTCGGCCAGTCGGCGTCCGGCGCTCCCGGCACGGCCATGTACGTCGCCCGCGAGGCCACCGCGACAACCGCCCACGACCTGCCGGTGGTCCTGATCGACTCCTACGGCGCGGGCAAGCCCGCCCGGGAGGACTTCCAGGCCGCCACCATGATCTTCCAGCCGGGCGGCGGCGGGACGACGTCGCTGGCCGCGGCCCCGACCGTGGCCACCCGCTCCGGGTTCCGGCTGCGCGGCCAGTCGTCGTCCTCGTTCGAGAAGACGCCGTACCGCCTGGAGTTCTGGGACAACGACGACGATGACGCCGACTACCCGGTGCTCGGCATGCCCGCCGACTCCGACTGGGTGCTGCGCGGGCCGTTCCCGGACAAGTCGCTGATCCGCGAAGCCCTCGTCTACGACCTCGGCCGGCAGATGGGCCTGCACGCCCCGCGGTACTCGTTCGCGGAGTTCTACCTGAACACCGACGCCACCGGCGTGGGCGCGAACGACTACATGGGCGTCTACATGATCGTCGAGACGATCAAGAACTCCAAGGACCGGCTCGACCTCAAGCAGCTCGACGAGGACGACACCACCCTGCCCAAGATCTCGGGCGGGTACATCTGGAAGTTCGAGTGGATGGCCGCCGAGGAGCCGACGCTGCCGTGCACCGGTCCCGCGGCCACCTGCTGGAACTACCTCGAAGTGGTGGACCCCGACCCGTTGCAGCCCGCCCAGCGGGACTGGTTGCGCGGTTACGTCCAGGAGTTCCACGACGTGCTGCGGGCGCCGAACTCCGCCGACCCGAACACCGGCTACCGCAAGTACATCGACGTCAGCTCCTTCGTCGACCACCTGATCGTCAACGAGTTGAGCCGGAACATGGACGCCTACCTGCGCAGCGCCCACTTCCACAAGGACCGGGACGGGAAGATCGTCGCCGGCCCGCTGTGGGACTTCGACCTCACGTTCGGCGTGGGCGGGTACTTCCAGAACGACCAGGCCGCGGGTTGGCAGTACCAGCAGACCAGGCAGCCCCAGGCCAACGACTGGTTCGCCCAGCTGCTGCGGGACCCGGCCTTCGTCAACGAGGTCAAGGCGCGCTGGCAGTCGCTGCGCCGGGGCATCCTCTCCGACGCCTCCCTCCAGAGCCGGATCGACGCCCTGTCCAGGCCGCTGGCCAACGCCGCGCAGCGCAACTTCCAGCGCTGGCCGAACCTCTCGACGCGGATGATCGGCCCGTTCATCACGCCGACCGCGGCCACGTGGCAGGGCCAGGTGCAGTCCCTGCGGGACTGGGCGGTGCGGCGCGCGGCGTGGCTGGACACGACGGCCGCGTGGGGCGGCACGACCACCTCCACGACACCCACCTCACCCACGACGACCACCACCACGACCACCACGACGACGACCAGCTCGCAGCCGGCGCCGTCCGGGTGCAGCGCCACGTACTCGGTCACCAACCAGTGGCCGGGCGGGTTCCAGGGCGAGGTCCGGGTCACGGCGGGTTCCTCGGCGATCGGCAACTGGACCGTGTCCTGGACGTTCACCAACGGCGCCACGATCAGCCAGGCGTGGAACGCCACCGTCACCAGCCAGGGGACGGCGGTCACCGCCCGCAACGCCGCCCACAACGGCTCGATCGCGGCGGGCGGCAGCACCACCTTCGGTTTCCTCGGGACGGCCTCCGGGTCGCCCGGGGCGTCGGCTCTCACCTGCACGGCGAGCTGACGACCCGGTGCGCGGCCCCGCGGGTGCCCGGGGCCGCGCACCGGCGGACCGCGCCGCCGCGCTCAGGCCGGCGGGTAGGTGAGGGTCTTGACCCGCCGCAGGGTCAGCGTGGTCTCCACGCCGTGGACGCCGGTCAGCGCGCCGACGCGCTCGCTGAGGTAGGTGTAGAGGTCGGCGGTGGTGCGGCAGAGGAGGGACACGGCGAGGTTGGCCGGGCCGGTGAGGGCGCCGGCGAAGCGCACCTCGGGGTGGTCCGCGACCGCCCTGCCCGTCCCGGCCAGCGCGTGGGGCGCGACGGTGAGCCAGCACATCGCCTCGACGCCGCGGCCGAGGGGTTCGTGGTCGTACTCGACGGCGAAGTACAGCAACCCGGTGTCGCGCAACCGCTTCAGGCGCCGGGTGACCGCGGTCTCGGACTGGCCGGTGGCCGCCTGGAGCGCGGTGAGCGGGGCCCGCCCGTCCCGGTGCAGCTCGGCGAGCAGCGCCTCGTCAGGGGGTCGAGTTCGACCGGCCCGGCGGCGGGCGCGGGCGCGGGGAGGCGCAGGGCGGCTTCCTCGTCCGGGTCGAGCGCGCTGGTCTTGCGCAGCCACCCCACGGGACCGCCGTAGAAGACGTGCAGGATGCAGTGGGCGCTGACCGAGGTGACGCGCGGCGTGCGCTGGAGGCGGTCCAGCAGCAGCTCGTCGCGCTCCCGCCGGCTGCGCGGCTTGGTCACGCACAGCACCTCGGTGCCGCCGGAGAGCAGGTCGACGTACTGGGTGTCGGTGCGCCGGGCGAGCGCGGCGGCCAGGCGCTCGGCCACGTTGGGCGTGCAGCCGAGGCGCACCATCCAGCTCTCCTGGCCCAGGCGGTTCTGGTCGGTCATCCCGGTGACCCGCAGGCGGGCCGTGGTGCGCAGCCGCCGGAACCGGCGGGCGACCGTCTGGTCGGAGACGCCCAGCACCCGGGCGATCCGGCTGAACGGCGCCCGCCCGTCCAGCTCCAGCGCCTGGAGCAGCTTCAGGTCCAGCGGGTCGAGCGGTTGCGCCACAAGGGTTCTCCTGCGCGGGGCGTCGGCTGGGCCGGCGGGACCCGGCTGGGCGGGATCAGGGCTGGACGGGACCTGGGCTGGGTGGGATCAGGGCTGGGCGGGACCGGACCGAGTAGGACCGGTCTGGACAGGACCGGGCGATCGTAGGCGCGCCGGCGCCCGGCCGCAGGGCGGAACCCCTCCGGCCGGACGCCGGTTCGGCGCGCGGTCACCCCGCGCCCACCTCCGCCGGGACCCGGCGGACCGCGGCCGGCCCCCGACGCCCCAGCAGGACGGCGGCGGCCAGGGCCGCCAGCACCAGCAGGGCCGCCGAGACCGTCAGGCACAGCCCCAGGCCGTCGAGGAACGACGCCGACACCGCGCCCAGGACGCGGCCGGTGTCCGGGCCGAGGTCCATCCCGGCCACCGCGCCGAGCCCGCCCGCGTCGGCCACACCGGTGACCTCCCGCGCCCGCGCGCCGGCCACCCCCGCGTCGGCGAGCCTGCCGGGCAGGGTCCCGACCGCCCGCACGGTCAGCAGCGCGCCCAGCACGGCCGGCCCCAGCGCGCCGCCGATCTGCCGGAACGCGTTGTTGCCCGCCGCCGCCATGCCCGCCTGGTGCGCGGGCACGGCGGCCACGGCGGTGCCGGTCAGGCACGGGAAGGCGATGCCGAGCCCCAGGCCGAGCAGGGCCAGCCGCCACGCCACCGAACCGAACGAGGTGTCCGCGCCGAGCGAGGTCATGGACACCAGCGCGACCGCCGCGACCAGCAGGCCGACCGGGATGAGCACCCGGGCGGGCACGCGGCGCATCACCCGGCCCATCACCAGGCCCAGCAGCATGGCCACCACGTTGACCAGCACCACCCGCACGCCGGCCTGGAGGGTGCTGAGCTGCTGCACCAGGCCGAAGTACAGGCTCAGCACGAAGAAGAACCCGATCAGCCCCAGGAAGCTGATCATCGCGGCCAGGGACGAGGCGGTGAACGCGGGACTGCGGAACAGCGACAGCTCCAGCATGGGCGCCCGGCTGCGCAGCTCCACCGCCACGAACACCGCGACGGCCACCACCGCCACCGCCAGCGCCACCACCACGCGCGGGTGGGTGAACGACGTCGCGCCGCCCTCGATCACCCCGTAGATCAACGCGGTGATCGCCACCGCGGCGCCGACCTGGCCCGGCCAGTCCGGTTCGCGCGCCGCCGCGGCCCGCGACCCCTCCAGCGACCTCGCGGCCACCGCCATCGTCAGCAGCGCCAACGGGATCGGCAGCAGGAACACCCACCGCCACCCCACGTGCTCCAGGACCAGCCCGGCCAGCAGCGGCGGCGCGGCCATGGCCGCCATCATGGCCGCGGTCCACCAGCCGATGTTCCTGCCGCGCTCGCGCGGGTCCGACGCGACCTGGCCGACCAGCGCCAGCGTCACCGGCAGCAGAGCGGCGGCGCCGGCGCCGGACAGCGCCTGCCCGACCCACACCACCTGGATCGACGGCGCGCACAGCGCCACGGCCGCGCCCGCCGCGCACAGGGCCAGTCCTGCCTGGTAGACCTTCTTGCGGCCGTGCACCTCCGCGAACAACCCGGCGGTGAGGATCAGCGCCGCCACCGGCAGCACGAAGGCCGACGAGACCCACGACAGCTGCGCGGTGGACGCGCCCAGCGCCCGTTGCAGCGCGGGCAGGCTGGTGGCGACCGTCACCACCGGCAGGTAGGCGACGAACACCCCCGCGCACGCCAACCCGATCGTGACCGCCCGCGTGCGCGCGGACCCCGTCCCCCTGCTCGACACGTTCACCCGAACTCCTCCTGCGGCGCGGCGCGCCCGGTCGTCAACCGGGCAACCCTGCGTCGCGCCGCCGCCCCGGACCAGCCAGTGCGCCGTGACCGGGGGAATCCGACACCCGGGCGCGCGGGATTCAGGTTTTCCGACGTGCCCGGCCGACCGCGCACGCGGCGAGCGCGGCGACCGCGAACAGGACCTCCAGGACACCGCCCCACCTGGTCGCGACGGTGACGCCCGACCTCAGCGGCACGGCCTCCACGAGCACGTCCTCGGTGAACAGGCCCGAGGACCGAGCCACGCCCCCGTCCGGCCGCACCACCGCGCTCACGCCGCTGACGGCCGCCACGACCGCGGCGCGACCGTGCTCGACCGCGCGCAGCCTGGCCATGGCGAGCTGCTGGTGGGTCATCTCGCCGCGCCCGTACCAGGCGTTGTTCGTCGGCACCACGAGCAGCTCCGCGCCCCGGGCCGCGCTGTCGCGCAGCACCGCGTCGTAGGCCACCTCGTAGCAGATCCCCACGCCGATCCTGGCGCCCGCGACGTCCAGGAGGCCCGGCTCGGTGCCGGCGCGCAGGTCGGGGGTGTCGGCGAACGGGGTGACCAGGCGGGCCAGCGGCCGCAGCGGGATGTGCTCGGCGAACGGCACCAGCTCCCGCTTCGCGTACGACGCGCCCGCGCCGGTGCGCGGGTCCCACGCGATGACCGCGTTCTCCTCCTCACCGCCCACCCGGCGCAGCGCGCCGACCAGGGTGGGCACGCCCAGGTCCGCCACGGCCCGGTCCAGCACCGGGTCGCGCTCGCCGACTGCCGTCGCGCTCTCCGGCCACACCACGAGGTCGGGCGCGGGCACCTCGCCCGCGCGGACCGCGTCCGCCAGGTCGGCCGTGACGCGCAGGTGGTTGCGGCGCACCGCGTCGCGCCGGTCGAGCAGCCCCAGCCCCACGTCCGGCGCGTTGCCCTGCACGACGGCGACGGTGAGCGCACCGGCCTGCGCCTCGACGCCGACGAGCGGCGTCACGGCCAGCGCCGCCGCCAGCGGGAGCACCGGCCAGGCCCGCCGGGGGTCGCGCGGCCGGACCGCCCAGGCCGCCGCGCCGAACCCCGTGGCCACGACCGCGAACGTCACCAGCGGCGCGCCGCCGAGCGCCGCGAGCGGCAGGTACGGCCCTTCGACCTGCCCGAACGCCACCCGCCCCCACGGGAAGCCGTTGAACGGCACCCGGCCGCGCACCGACTCCTGGAGCACGAACAGCAGCGCCGCACACACCGGCGCGGCGGGCAACCGCGCCACGAGCGGCACGAGCGCGCACGCGCCCGCCGTGAACAGGGCCATCAGCGCGGACAGCCCGAGCCACGGCGCGGGCCCGAAGTCGCGGCCCAGGAAGTCGTCGATCCACGACAGGTGGGGCAGGAAGAACGCCAGGCCGAACACGAGGCCCAGCAGCGCCGCGCGGCGGGTGCGGGCGCCGTTGAGCGCGAACCACAGCACGGCGAACGCGACGACCGCCGTCCACCAGAGCGCGCGGGGCGGGAACGCGACGTGGAGCAGCAGCCCGGCCGACGCGGCGGCGGCGTGGCGCCAGAGGGCGGGCACGGCGGCGGCGTGGCGCCGGAAGCCGGGCGCGGCGGTGCGGCGGCGGGAGGCGAGCACCGCGACGTGGCGCCGGAGGGCGAGCACGACGGCGTGGCGGCGGAGGGCGAGCACCGCGGCGTGGCGGCGGAGGTCAGGCACGCGCGGCCCTGGCCCGCCGGACGTACGCCGGGGCCCGGTCCTCGCGCAGCAGCGCGAACGCCATCCCCACCACCAGGGCCGCGACCGCGTAGCCGAGGACGAGCTGGCCGACGCGGCCGGTGAAGTCCCCCGCCAACGGCGGCACGAGCACGGCGAAGACCGCGACGAGCGCGCCCAGCCCGGTCCGCGCCCGCACCGGCAGCCGGGTCGCGGCGAGGGGGACCACCGCCCACAGCAGGTACCAGGGCTGCACCACCGGGCCGAAGGCGACGACCAGGCCCAGCGCCAGGCCCAGGGACGTGACCGCGTCGACCCGACCGCCCCACTGCCGGCGCAGCACCACCCCGATCCCGCACACCGCCAGCGCGGAGCCGAGGACCTTGCCGACCCCGATCGCCGCCTGCGTGACCTGCGCGCCGAACGCCGAACCCGCCGCGCCGACCAGGAAACCGAACCAGTTCGTCGGGGCCATCCAACTGCTCACCCGCCCCGACGTGCCCAGCGCGCCCACCCAGCCGAACCCCAGGCCCGTCGCGGACGAGACCGCGGCGGACACCACCGCGAAGGCGGCGGCCATGCCGAGGCCCGCCAGGAGGAAGTCCCCGAGCCCGCCGCCCCGCCGACGCGCGAGCGCGGTGCCGACCACCGCCAGGGCGACCAGGGCGGGCAGCTTCACCTGCGCGGCCAGGGCGATGAGCACCACGCCGACCGCCAGGGCCCACCACTCGACCCGCGCTCCCGGCCTTCCCGGCGCTCCCGGCATCCCCAGCGCTCCCAGCGCGACGGCCGTCCCCGCGAGCATCAGGCCCAGCATCAGGGAGTCGTTGTGGGCGCCGGCCACGAGGTGCCAGAGCACCAGCGGGTTGAGCACGCCGAGCCAGAGCGCGCCGCGCCGCGACGCGCCGGTGGCGGAGGCCAGCCGGGGAACCGCCCACACGACCAGGACCAGCCCCGCGACCCCGCCCAGCCGGTGCAGGAGGACGCCCGTCACCGGGTCGCCCGCCGACACCTGCGCGACCAGCCGCTCGACCGCGCCGAACAGCGGGCCGTAGGGCGACGGCGTGTCGCGCCAGTGCTCCCCCACGCGCCCGACGACCTCCGAGGCCGCGCCCAGCCCCTGCGCGGGACCGACGAGGTTGGGGTCGAGCCCGCGCGCCGCGATCTCGCCCTGCGCGAGGTAGCTGAAGACGTCGCCGCTGAACAGGGGTGGTGCGACCAGCAGCGGGGCGCACCAGAGCGCCAACGTCCGCGTCAGCCGGCGCGCCGACGGCGGGGTGGGCCCGGTGGCGAGGGCGCGGCCGAGCAGCGCCCACGACAGGACCAGCAGGCCGACCCCGGTGACCCCGGCCGCGAGCGACAGCGTGGCCGCGGCGGACGACGGGGACGACGACACCCCCGCCCAGGCGGCCCCGGTGAGCAGGAGGGCGCCGCCGAAGCCGGTCCAGCGGAGGCGGTCGGGCGCCGGGGCGCCGGGTGACCCGCTCGGGCGGTCGGTGTGCCGGGGACCTGCGACGGGCGCGGGTCGGCCCGCCGTCGTGAGCGACATCCGTCCTCCGGGCGACGCGGTGCGCGGGGGTACCGGGGACGGTGCGCACGGTGAACTGGTGACGGTGCGATCTTGGTCGACCGCGGGTCATCCCGGATCGCACTGCGGTCGCATGTCGCGTACGACCGGAGTAGGACCCGGGATCGTCACCCGCCCGCGCGGATCAGGCCGCCTGCGCCTGGGTGTAGAGGTTCTGCGCGTCCGCGCCGAAGTACGGGCCGAACATCCAGGTCGGGATCAGGTTGATCTTGTAGCTGTTCACGGAGTTGATCGTGCCGGTGCCGGTGGCCTCGGAGAACGACCGGAACCACGGACCGCCGCTGGCGCCGCCGGTCATGTTGCACGTCATGCCGACACCGCTGCTGAGGAAGGCGTTGAACGTCCGCCCGCTGCAGTAGACCAGCCTGGTGCCGTCGTAGGGCGAGGCGGCGGGGTAGCCGAAGGCGTACATGTCGGCCGCGCGCGACTGGTTGAACGCGATGCCCTGCGCCCCGACCACGTCGGTGAGGTACTGGCCGTTCAGCTGGCCGACGACGATCGCGCCGATGTCGTAGTTGATGTCCTCGGTCGCGTCCCACTGCGGGGTGGCCAGGGTGCGCCGGGCGTTCCACGTGCCGTACGGGGCGTTGCCGTTGTCGTAGGCCGGGACGAAGGCGACGTTGGTGTGGTACGCGCCGTCGAGCTTGACGCAGTGGCCGGCCGTGATGACGGTGCTCTTGTTGCCGCTGGTGACGGCGTTGCCGCTGCACGAGGCGCTGCGGCCCTGGTAGGTGAAGAACACGCGGCCCGCGGTCGAGGTGACCGCGCCGCCGCCGGTCCACGCGCTGCCCCCGTTGGGCAGGGCCGTGGGGGCGACGGAGGCGGGCTCGCCCGCCGGGGCGGTGGCGCGCAGCGCCGAGGCGTCCGCGGTGCGCACGTCGAGCGGGACGGCGGCGCGCATCCGCTCCGGGGTCCAGTAGGTCCCGGTCGGCGCGGCCTGCACCGCGGGCACGGCGACCAGGGACAGCGCCAGCGCGCTCAGCAGGGTTGACAGTCGTTTTCCGGCACGGTTCATGATCTTCCACCTTTCGTGGGTCGATCAGCGGCAGGGACCGTGCAGTGGAAGTTACTCAGCGCAACGCCCGATCGTCTCCGGCGAACGGGTGAGAAATTTTCGCGTTGAGGGCGTGGTCCGGGGACCCCGGACCGGTCACCGGCCCCCCAGCGGCGAGCCGAGCAGCCAGTTGCCGGGCGCGTCCGGGTCCGTGCCGAGGGAGAACTCCCCGATCGCCGTGCGGAACTCCTCATGGCCGATGGCACCGCAGCCGTCGGTGTCCAGCGCCCGCCCGAGAGCGTCGATGATGGCCGGCACCACCCGCTCGAAGTTCTCCGGCGCGAGCAGCGGGCGGTACGCGCGACTCCGAATCGCAGGCCCCGGGCACCGGGCGGATGAGGGCGCGGGAAGCGATCCGCGCCGAGGGCCGGCTGTGTCCATTGTGGACACAGCCGGCCCCGGTCGTTACCGCACCTCGTACGTGCGCGTCACCTGACCGGACACGACCCCGTCGGGCGTCCGGCTCGACACGGTGAGCTGGAACGCGCCCAGGGGGGTGTAGGTGAACCTCGCCCTGCCGTCCGGACCGACCGGCACGACCTGCGGCTGGCCGAACCCGAGCTGCCACAGCACCTCGTGCGACCCGGCCAGCGCCGGGGTCACCTCGAACTCGACCGGCTGCCCCACCACGGCGGTGGGCTGACCGCCCTCCGGGAACTGCGGGCTGGTCACGGTCGGCGGCAGCGGCTTCACCCAGAAGGAGAAGCTCCGCTCGTCGGTCTCCACCCCGGCCGCGGTCACGCCGCGCACCCGCAGGTAGTGGTACCCCGGTGCCGGCGGCGCCCACCGGACCACCGCCGAGCCGTCCGCGCCCGCCGCGACCTCCTGCTGCGCCCCGCCGTTGAACGCGTACCGGTAGGACACCACCGGCAGCCGCGGCGAGGAGAACGCGAAGGCGCCGGTGACACCGGGACCGCCGGCCTCCGGGTACCCGGGGTAGTCGGCGCTCGCCACGGTCGGCGCGGGCGCCTCCGCGAGGATGGAGGACTCGCCCCGGCCCGAGCGGATGCCCGCCGCGTTCACGCTCACCACGAACACGTCGAGCAGGCCCGGCTCCGTCGGCGTGTGCTCGAAGGTCAGCGACCCGTCCGGGGCGGCGGGCACCGACACCTCCGGCGCGTCGCCGATCCGGTACGCGTACGACACCACGCCGTCCCGGTTCGGCGTCACCGTGAAGACCCGCTTCTGACCGACGAGGCCGAACCACACGTCGACGTCCACCCACGGTCGCAACTGGTCGACGTAGAACGGGTGGCTCGTGACGCCGGACCTGGCGCCCGAGGCGTCGACCGTCCACGCCACCAGGTCGTGCTCCTGGCCCTCGGCCTCGGAGAACGTGAGCGTCACGCGACCCGTGCCGTCCTCGCCGACCGGCAGGGTCCGCTCGGGACCGTCGTCGATCCGGTAGGTGAACGCGGTCGCGCCGGGCTGGGTGGCGGTGAGCACGAGGTCCGCCGGCACGCCCAGTTCGAACAGCGGGATCTCCGCGTGGGGCGCCGTGGTCCGGACCCAGTACCGGTA
>NZ_JBHWIE010000072.1:20814-28993 GCF_042732085.1 Actinosynnema sp. NPDC059797 | reverse complement strand
GTGGGCCGGGCGCCGCGGGGGGGTATTTTTTACGGGGTCCGCCCCCCCCCTGCGCCACCCCCGGGCGCGGGGCCGGGGGGGGGGGGTCGCCACCCCCGCCCGCCGGTCCTCGGCCACCCGGGCTCAGTCGATCGCGGCGGTGCTCTCGCGCGGCACCAGCGCGGGCGTCGGCGACCAGCGCTCGGCCACCGGCCCGCCCGCGACCAGCTCCAGCACGGACTCCGCCACGGTCACGCCGAACTGGTGCACGTCCACGCTCATCGTGGTGAGCGCGGGCGAGGCCAGCCGGCACAGCGACGAGTCGTCCCACGCCACCAGGCTCAGCCGCCCCGGCACCGGCACGCCCAGCTCCTTGGCGACGGACAGGCCGGCCACCGCCATCACGTCGTTGTCGTACAGGATCGCGGTGGGCGGCTCGTCGGCGCCGAGCAGCGCCGCGGTCAGCTTCGCGCCGGACTCCTCGGAGTAGTCGCCCTCCAGCACCACCGGCTCGACGCCGGCCTTCGCGCACCCCTCCAGCAGGGCCGCCGTGCGGGCGCGGGTGTGCAGCAGGGTCTCCGGGCCGCTGACCCGCGCGATGCGCCGGTGGCCCAGCTCCAGCAGGTACGCCAGGGCCTCGCGCACCGGTCCCGCGTCGTCCGTGCGGACCGCGGGCACGGCCAGCTCGTCCGGCTCGCCCACGTACAGCGCGGGCAGCCCCAGCTCCCGCAGCACCGCGGGCCGGTGGTCGTCCGCGGTCCGGTTGACCACCACGACCGCGTCCACCACCGAGCCGGCCGCCCACCTGCGGTAGGCGGCGATCTCGGCGTCCTCGGCGCCCACCACGTGCAGCAGGACGGAGCGGTCGTCCTCGGCCAGCCGCTCCTCGATGCCCGCGATGAACTCCATGAAGAACGGCTCCACGCCCAGCAGCCGCGCGGGGCGGGCCAGGACGAGGCCCACGGAGCCGGTGCTCACGCCCGCACCGCGCACAGCGAGTTGGCCGAGCGCAGCACCAGCGGACCGGTCAGCTCGGCCGGGTCGACCGACGCGGCGGTGCGCACCAGGAACGAGTGGGCCTCGCCCGCGGCGAGCGTGATCAGGGCGTCGTCCGCCTCGGCGTCCTCGGCGACCCGGTCGGCCAGCACGGCGACGTCCCTGGCGAAGGAGTGCGCGGTCACGTCCACGCGGTAGCCGCCCTCCACCCGGTGGACCCGGGCGGTCAGCGGCTCCGGGTCGTAGGCCAGCTCCAGGTCCTCCCGGAACAGGTGCGCGGTGCGCGCGTCGGCCGTCCTCGCCACCAGCACCTCCCCCTTCGGGTCGCCGGGCGCCAGCAGCTCGTCCGCGAGCGCCAGCACCGCCACCGACCGCGCCGGCACGTCGAGCGGGAGTTTAGCCGCCGCCAGCTCCTCGCCCGCGAAGGTCTGCCGGCTGAGCGCGACCTCGCCGGTCCAGGGCTCGTCGGTGTCGTTGACCGCGACGAGCGCGTCCCGGCCGTCGCGCGGCTGGACGGTGAGCAGGCGCGGCGCGAAGGCGTGCCGCAGCGAGTAGTACAGCGGCTTGGGGCGCTCCTCGCCGTCGACCGCGGCCCACGAGGTGACCGGCCAGCAGTCGTTGAGCTGCCAGACCAGCGCCCCCGCCGTGCGCGGCCAGTGCGAGCGGAAGTGCTCGACGCCGAACGCGACCGCGCGGGCCTGGTTGAGCTGGGTCGCCCAGTGCCAGTCCTCGAACGCCCCGGGCGCGGGCAGGTGCGGCGCGAGGCCGCGGTCGAGCTTGCCGTTGCCGTCCTCGGCCTTCTGGTGCAGCAGGAACGCGGGCGAGGTCGGCGTCATCGGCTCGTCGTGCACCCACTTGGTGAGCGTCGCCCACGTGGGCGGGCCCTGGAAGCCGAACTCCGAGCAGAAGCGCGGCGCGAAGTCGCGGTACCGCACGTAGTCCTGGCGGTTCCAGACCTCCCACTCGTGGCGCGTGCCGTGGGTCTCCTCGTTGGGGTGCAGCTCGCCGGGGCTGTACGGGCTGCCGGGCGAGTAGGGCCGGGTCGGGTCCAGCTCGGCCACGACGCGCGGCAGCAGGTCGGTGTAGTACCCGAGGCCCCAGGTGCGGCCCTGGAGCTGCTCGGCCCACCCCCAGTCGGCGAAGCCCCACAGGTTCTCGTTGTTGCCGTTCCACAGCGCCAGGGACGGGTGCGGGGTCAGGCGGGCGACGTTGTCGCGGGCCTCGGCCTCGACCTCCTCCCACAGCGGGGACTCCTCGGCGTAGGCGGCGCAGGCGAACAGGAAGTCCTGCCACACCAGGACGCCGCGCTCGTCGCACACGTCGTAGAAGTCGTCCGACTCGTAGATCCCGCCGCCCCAGATGCGGAGCATGTTCATGTTGGCCGCCACGGCCTGGTCGACGCGGCGCTCCAGCCGCTCGCGGGTGACCCGGGTCAGGAAGTGGTCGTCCGGGATCCAGTTGGCGCCCTTGGCGAAGATCGGCTTGCCGTTGACCACGAACGTGAAGGGGCTGCCGATGTCGTCCGGCTCGGTGTCCACCTCGACGGTGCGGAACCCGATGCGGTGGCTCCTGGCGTCCACGTCCTCGTCGCCGGCCCGGAGGACGACCTCCAGGTCGTACAGCGGCTGCGCGCCGTGGCCCACGGGCCACCACAGCCGCGCGTCGGGCACCTCGACGGTGACCACGGCGGCGTCGCCCCCCACCGGCACGCGCCGCTCCACGCCGGCGACGGTCGCGACCGCGGTCAGGTCGGCGTCGTCACGCGCGCGGTCCACCTCGACGTGCACCTCGACCCGGCCGGTCCCGTCGGCGTCCACGGTGACCAGCGGGCGGACCCCCGCGAGCCGGGCCGCCGACCAGCGCTCCAGCCGCACGGGCTTCCAGATGCCCGCGGTCTGGAGGTCGGGGCCCCAGTCCCAGCCGAAGGAGCAGGCCATCTTGCGGACGGCGTTCATCGGGTGCGGGTACACGCGGGCGCGTTCGCCCAGCGCCTCGTCCTGCTCCTCGGCGTGGGCGAGGGCGGAGCGGAAGGTGACGACCAGGTCGTTGAGGCCGTCGCGCAGGTGCTCCCGCACGTCGAAGCGGTAGGAGCGGAACATGTTGGCGGTGTGGCCGAGGACGGCGCCGTTCAGCTCGACCGTGGCCACGGTGTCCAGGCCGTCGAAGGCCAGCTCCACCCTCTCGCCGGGCTCCGCCGCCTCGGTCTCGAAGGTCAGCGCGTACCGCCAGTCGACGCGGTGCATCCAGGCCAGTCCGGTCTCGTTCGAGTCGAGGTAGGGCTCCGGGATGAGGCCCGCCGCCAGGAGGTCCAGGTGGGTGCTGCCGGGCACCTCGGCCGGGACGTCGGCGATCTCGACGCCCTCGGGGACGGGACCGCCTACCGCACTCAATCGCCACCCGTCGTGGAGGGTACTGCGGATCATCGTTCCTCTTTTCGGCGGCGGCGGCGTGGGTTCTGCCTTATGAACACCTAGGGTATGGCGATTCTTACGCCAGCAACTAAAGTAAGTCAACGAACTTCACCGCCAGAGAGGAAGACCACAAGTGGCAGACGTGACTCACCTGCGCGAGGCGGGTGTCAGCCTGGTGCTCGACTTCTCCGGGGGCGCGCTGCCCCGGGTCCGGCACTGGGGCGCCGACCTGGGGGACCTGTCCTCGACGGAGGTGGAGGCATTGCTGGTGGCGCAGGTGCCCCACCCCGTCGGGTACGCCGTGGACGGCTCGGTCGACGTGGCCGTGCTGCCGGAGCAGTCGGCGGGGTGGCTGGGCACGCCCGGCGTCGTCGGCAACCGGGCGGGGCGGGACTTCTCCACCGCGTTCCGGGTCGCCTCGGTGGACGGGCCGGTGGTGCGGGCGGTGGACGACGTGGCCGGGCTCGCGCTGGAGCTGGTCGTGGAGCTGACGCCGGCCGGGCTGGTGCGGCAGCGGGCGACGCTGACCAACACCGGCTCGGGGCCGTTCTCCGTGGACGCGGTGAACCTGACGCTGCCCGTGCCCGCCGAGGCCGTGGAGCTGCTGGACTTCACCGGGCGGTGGACGCGGGAGCGCAGCCCGCAGCGCACGGCGTTCACCCAGGGCCTGCGGGTGCGGGAGAACCGGACCGGCCGCACCGGCTACGACTCGGCCTACCTGCTCGCGGCGGGCACGGCCGGGTTCGGCAACCGGTCGGGCGAGGTGTGGGCGGTGCACACGGCCTGGTCGGGCAACCACCGCACGTTCGCCGAGCGGACCTTCCACGCGGTGTCGCTGCTGGGCTCGGGCGAGCTGCTGCTGTCCGGCGAGGTCGTGCTGGAGCCCGGCGAGTCCTACACCTCGCCGTGGCAGTACGGGTCGTGGGGCGTTGGGCTGGACGAGGTGTCCGCGCGGTTCCACCGCCACCTGCGCGCCCGCCCGCACCACCCGTCCTCGCCGCGCCCGGTCGTGGTGAACACGTGGGAGGCGGTCTACTTCGACCACGACCTGACCCGGCTCAAGGCCCTGGCCGACGCCGCCGCCTCGGTGGGCGCGGAGCGCTTCGTGCTGGACGACGGCTGGTTCGGCTCGCGGCGGGACGACAAGCGCGGCCTGGGCGACTGGTACGTCTCGGACGAGGTGTGGCCGGACGGGCTGGGACCGCTCACCGACCACGTGACGGGCCTGGGGATGCAGTTCGGCCTGTGGGTCGAGCCGGAGATGGTCAACCCCGACTCCGACCTGGCCCGCGCCCACCCGGACTGGATCATGGCGACGGGCGGGCGGCTGCCGCGCGAGGCGCGGTCGCAGCAGGTGCTGGACCTGGCCAGGCCCGAGGCGTTCGCCCACGTCCTGGAGCGCCTGGACGACCTGCTGACCACCTACCCGATCTCGTACCTGAAGTGGGACCACAACCGGGACCTGGTCGAGGCCGGGCACCGCCCCACCGGCCGCGCCGGCGTGCACGGGCAGACCCTGGCGGTCTACCGCCTGCTGGACGAGCTGCGGCGGCGGCACCCCGGCGTGGAGGTCGAGTCCTGCTCCTCGGGCGGCGGCCGGGTCGACCTGGAGGTCCTGGAGCGCACCGACCGCGTCTGGGTGTCGGACTGCATCGACGCCCTGGAGCGGCAGTCCATGCAGCGCTGGACCAACGCGCTGATCCCGCTGGAGCTGATGGGCACCCACGTCGGCTCGGGCACCTCGCACACCACCCACCGGCGGCACCCGGTCGACTTCCGCGCCGGCACCGCCCTGTTCGGGCACTTCGGCATCGAGTGGGACCTCACGGCGGCGTCGCCCGAGGACCTGGCGCGGCTGCGCGACTGGGTCGCGCTCTACAAGGAGTTGCGCCCCCTGCTCCACACGGGGGTCTCGGTGCACGGCGACCACCCGGACCCCGCGGTCGAGGTGCACGGCGTGGTCGCCGAGGACGGCGCGGACGCGGTGTTCGCCGTCGTCTCCCTCGCCACCTCGGCCTCCTACCCGACCGGCGCGGTGCGGCTGCCGGGCCTGGACCCCGACCGCCGCTACCGGCTGCGCCCGCTGCCGCCGGGCGACCACCCCGACGGCAACGCGCACAACTGGGGCGTCCCGCTGCCGTGGTGGGAGGGGGGCGTGACCCTGCCCGGCCGGGTGCTGGGCACCGCCGGCGTGCAGGCGCCGGTGCTCTACCCCGAACGCCTGGTCCTGTTGCGGGCCAAGGCAGTCTGATCGGAGCGAGCCGTTCGGCGGAGCCGCCGCCGGGTCCTTGACCTCGGTGGCGGCTCCTCTTATGGTCTAGACCACATGACCGGTCGTCGCGGCCCTGCCCGCGGCGCCCGACGTGATCCGGCCGCCGCGGATCCGGACCCCACCGAGGGAAACCCCCTCGCAGGTTCCTCCGAAGGAGCTGGACCATGAGCTTGAAGCGCAAACTCGCGGCGGCCCTCGCGGGCGTGGCCGCCGCACCGCTCATCGTGGTGGCGACGGCGGGCACGGCCTCCGCGCACGGTTACATCACCTCGCCGCCCAGCCGGCAGGCGGTGTGCGCCGCCGGCCGGGTCGCCAACTGCGGCGACATCATCTACGAGCCGCAGAGCGTGGAAGGGCCGAAGGGGCAGCAGAACTGCCACGGCGGCGACGCGCGCTGGGCGCCGCTCAGCGACGACCGGAAGGCGTGGCCCGCCACGCAGGTCGGCGACAACGTCACGTTCAACTGGGCCATCAGCGCCAACCACGCCACCACCACGTGGCAGTACTTCGTGGGCGGCAGCAAGATCGCCGAGTTCAACGACCGCGGCCGCCAGCCGGCGGCGACCGTGCGGCACAACGTGAGCCTGGGCGGTCGCACCGGGCGGCTGAAGGTGCTGGCCGTGTGGAACATCGCGGACACGGCGATGGCGTTCTACGCGTGCGTCGACCTCCAGGTCGGCCCGGGCGGCCCCACCCCGACCACCACCACCACTCCCCCGACCACGACGACCACGACGACCCCGCCGACCACTCCGCCGATCACGACCACGACCACCCCCGCACCGGGCGGCGCGTGGGCGGCGGGCGTCACGTACGCGGCGGGCACGCAGGTCACCTACGGCGGCGCGTCGTACCGGTGCCTCCAGGCGCACACCTCGCTGACCGGGTGGGAGCCGCCGAACACGGCGTCGCTGTGGCAGCGACTGTAGGGCGTTACCGCAAGTAATCGAGTTTTCAGCCGAACGAGTGCCGCACACCGCGAAGGTGTGCGGCATTCGTATTTTTTTGCGCCCGATCACCCCCGAAATATGCGGAGTTTTTTCCGCGCACTGATGTGATCATGGACCGCCGGGGCGAAAGGGGAGAGAACGAGTTGCCCGAGGAGATCGTCTGCTCACCGGCGGAACTGGACGTGGTGGGCGAAGCCATGGACCTGGAGGTCCGGCGTTTCCCGTTCACCATCGGGTACCACGGGTCCACCCGAACCGAACGGGCGAGGCTGGCCGAAAACGTGCGACGCGACCTCGCCGCGCGAGGTTTGACCGAGGGGTCGCGCTTCGCGCCCGAGTTCACCGAATCGGTGCGCCTGCTCGCTCGCGCGCCGCTGACCGTCGCACTGGCCGGGTCGAGTTCGGGCCGCCACGTCGCCGCCCTGGCGACATTCGAGGGACGTTCGGCTTTGCTCGCGGTCCAGGCGGGCGAGAGGATCAGCCTGTGGCGGTGTTCGGCGCAGTCGGCGGTACGAGGCCTGGTCGCCTCCCTGCCGGACCTGCCGGCGGGTCCGGGCGAACCCGTTACGGTGACGGAACCCCCGAAACCCGACGAAGAAGAGGACTTCTCACAATTTCGCGTCACCAGGCGGATGCGCCTCACCCCCACCGCGGAGTCCCTGGTGGCCGAGGTGCTGAGCAGGCCCCGGACGGGCGCGGGCTACTTCGTGGCCGCCGCCCGCGACCGGCGCGGACAGGAGGAGCCGGTGGGTTCGCTGACCTACTTGGACACCGACGTGGGCCGGTACGCGGTGGTGCCCGGGACTGGACCGAGGGGCGAGGCCAGTGCCACCTACCGACCGTGGGACCAGCGGTACGCAGAGGCCCACTTGAGTGGAATTCTTAATGCGTACGAGTGAGAAGCAGAACCGATTGCGGAAGTTCTACGTCTCGACTGGTACACGGCAGTAAGACTGAGCGACGCGTGCTTCAGAGGGGTGGACGCGAGGATGTCGGATCTCTTCCAGGGCTTGACGGGCTTGGGCGCGGCGATCTCCCAGGCCAACAACGCCATGGGTCATGGCTTCACGATAAGCGCGGACGCCGGGGAACCGCTGATCGCCGTGCTCGCGCGCTTCCAGCAGACGGTGGAAAGGTTGCAACACGACCTCGACCGCCTCGCCACCGAGCCACCTTTGGGGACCACGCCTGCGGCGCAGGTCTACAAACCCTTCCTCGCCAGCATCGCGGGTGATCCCGTCCAGGGCAGCAACGCGGTCCTGCGGAACCTCCAAAAAGAACTCGTCCACATGAGCAAGCGAATCCACCAGGCGATGGAACTCTACGCGACCACCGACAGGAACTCCGCGAACGACCTGTCCAAGGTCGAGTGACCCGTCTCCCACCGGCTCTTGAGGCAGGAAGTCGTGCAACCACGAAAAGTACTGGTCGGACAAGCCGCGGCGCTTCTCCTGATCACGGCGTGCGGTGGGCCGGTGGCGGGGGGGGGCGCACCCCCCCCCCCCCCCCCCCCCCGGGCGGGCCCCCCCCGGGGCGGGGTGCCCCCCCCCCCGGACGAACCCCCCCCCCGC